>NZ_CP009227.1:0-300896 GCF_000775995.1 Treponema sp. OMZ 838
AAGACATGCGCCCTCGATATGGTAGAGGCAAGCGATGAGCTATTCACCGTTGACGTTATCGGCGTTCTTGACGCCGCAGGGGACATAACGCCGATCCGGTACTTCCATCATCAATACGGCACCGTTACCACCGACAACGGTTTAAAAGTCGTTGTATCCTTTACCAATGATGATAGACTTGAAATGAATTTCCCGCCGTTTATATTTGACGCCGACAATAATCGCGGAAACGCGTAAAAGAATGACTATAGTAGTATGATAGAAGTAAACGATTTAATCGGCGCATCGTATAAAGATCACGGGAGGGACAAGGGGGGCTATGACTGTTACGGTCTTTGTATCGAAGTCGCCCGCCGCGCGGGGTATCGTTTAGACGACGTGTACTATGAAGATCACCATGTACGTTTAAACGCTATTCATGCGCCGACACTTAACGTGCATAAAATCGACGCGCCAAAAGAGGGCGCACTTTTAGAGATGGAAACACACACGGCGGCGGGGGCGGAATTACATCTCGGCGTCTGTTTAAACGAAACCGAATTTATTCACATGACGCGGCTTGGCTGTCGGGTTAACCGCATCGGAACTTTTAAAATAAGGGGCATCTATGGCATTGATACACGTTTATAATAGCATCGGGCAGGACGTAACAACGTATGAAGCAAGCGGCGTTTTAAAAGATGCGCTTAACAATATCGATTGGGAACACGCGATAATTTTGAAAGCAGGCAAGGCGATTCCATGCGATTATGAAGCGCAGGATGATGATATTATCTTTATCAGAAAACTGCCCAAAGATCCCGTTTCAGCTCTGATTGCAGTTTCTGTCGTGCTTGCCGTTGCCGGTATTGCAGCCGGTGTCGCAGTCGGCGCGGCACTTTATAATCAGCAACTGGAACTTGAAGAAATGCAAAAAGCGCAGAAAAACGCAAAGGCAAAGAACGCTATAGAACGGCTCCCTTTTGTTAAAGGCGCACAAAACAGAGCCGCAACCGGTCAATATTTCCCTTACACTATCGGCGAATCGTTATTCACTCCCTACCTTTTATGCCCGCCGCATTACACCATTGAAGGTGCGCGCGGAGAGGATCAGTATTTAAATCTTGTCTTAGAATGCGGCTTTAATGATATTCTTATTAAAAAGCTTCAAATGAAAAATACGTCCGTTAAAACGTGGGACACCGAAACCCCGCAGAACGGCGTATTCAATTTTGATGCCGGTACCTATTATGATAGCCGCAACCGTATCGAAATTAGGCAAGCCAGAGATTTTACCATCGATGCCTTTAATAAAAAGATTATCGGCGTAAGCGTAAATAAGCAAATCCCGCACGAACACGCAGGGGAGGATGCGGAAGAAAACGCGCGTATTGAAAAAGAATGGCAAGCGGGCGTCGTTCAGGAATTAGCGTCAAACCCCATGGCGGTAGAGGTTATTGTTCTTTTTGATGGACTCCGTAAGTTTAAAGATGATATGTGGGAATCGCAAAGCGTAACCCTTCAGGCAGAGTGGACAAATAACCCCGAAGATGCGGAGCCTGTATGGACACCGTTTGATTCAGGCTTTATCCAGAATGGCACCATCTCGAATACATTCGAGTATAATACGAAAAAGCAGATGCGCTATTGCGCAACGCAAACCTTTACCGCTTCCCAAAGTTATGGCAAGAAAATCAGCGTAAGAGTTAAGCGCGTTACCCCCAAGGCAAAGAGTAACAGTCAAGAAAATGTTATTCTTTTGGCCGTGCAGACCACCTGCTACGATGCGAAAAAGTCAAGCGCATCAGCATTAGTCGCGGCTCAATTGTTAGAAGCCGATAAGCGCAATAGGTGTACAAGGATCGGTATTCGTGTTGTCGCAAACGAGAACACCGCCGATATGCTCGATAGCTTTTCCGTTATTCAATCCGGCATCGCCCGCGTCTGGGATAAAACAGCAAAGAGCTGGAGCGCTTCAAAAGTGCCGACACGGAACCTCGCTTCATGGGTACTTGAAATCCTTACTAGTCCTCACCATAAGCCGAGCCAATACGCCGACGATGAACTTGACTTAGCTTCTTTCGGCGCATGGTATGAATACTGCGAAAAAGAAGGATTTTATGCCGATGGCGTTATCACCCGCGGTGAGAAAAAGAAAAACACAATCGATACCCTCTGCCAAAACGGAAACGCCGCCTTAGTCTATAACGAGTTTACCGGCAAGATTGAAGCGGCAATCGATAACGGCCGCCCGTATTCGGTTGCGCTCCTTAACAGTGAAAACATTATCAGTATCCAGACAAGCAAGGACTTCAAACGAAAAACCGACGGTAAAAAAGTTACCTACATTAACAGGGACGCAGGATACGACGCCGATAGTGTCGTTTTTATGCGAAGCGGTAAAGAGTATGACCCCGAAACCGACACCATCAGCATAACCGCCTTAAAGTATATCACCGATTATAAGATGGCATATAAATACGTCTGGCGGCAGATGGCGGAAGAAGCGGCGCACCCCCGTACCGTCGTCGTAAAGGTTGGAGCAGAGGGCGCATACTATCCGCTTTTTAGCCGCGTTGAAGTACAGCATAGAGCCTTGCCCGTCGGTCTTTCTCACGCCATTGTTAAAGAGGTTAAATGGTGGGGCGGCTTATTAAAAACAATTACGATTATCGGGCATGTCGATTTTCCGCAAGGGAAACGATGCGGCGTTCTTATTCACTGCATCGATAATAAAGGGCATGGCGTTTGTGCCGTTGAAGTTGCAGGGATCGGAAGAACCGACACACTCAAGGTCGTTTCAAAAGTGCGGCAGTCTGCCGATAGTATTCCGCACGCAGGTGATGTGTTGAGTTTTGGGATCCTCGACACGGACGGCGGGTTTCAAGCGGTTACCCGTACGATGAAAATCGTAAACATAGAACCGGCAGACCACGGCTATAGCTTAACCTTAAAAGACTACAACAGCGCCCTGTACGAATACGGAGACCTACCGGAGTATAAAAGCAATATTACCTATATACCAGACAGCAATCCGAAGCCGCACGCTTCCGATAAAGGATACGTAACCCGCGATGAATTGAAAAAGGTAAACGAACAAGCGGTAAAACAAGCAGCCCTCGAAGCGGCCGCAAAAGCCGCGCAAGCCGCGATTGACGTAATAGCCCGCGGCGATACTTTTTCAGATGCCTTTCAACTGAACGGATACGGAACCTCTCTTGAAGCTTTGATTGACAAGATGGACGAGGACGCCCGCAACGCCAAAGACGGATTGAGTATTACCAAAGACGAAATACTACTGAAGGTATCGGACACGGAAGAGGGCTTACAATCCTATATCGGTATTACTAAAGACGAAATCCTTGCAAAAGCCGACGATATGCGCCGCGAGCTTACCGCCCTTTTAAACGTGCAGGCAGGGGCAATCCATGCCCTCGTAAAAGGCGGCGGGGCAACGGGGCAGATGGCATTAACCCTCAACCTCCCCGTTATGATTGACGAGGTAACCCGTGAAAAACTCATAAAAGCAAGCACGCTAGAAAAAGTAAACGCCGTATACGCCAAGGTAAAAGACACCAACTATTACGGTATTAAACCGGATGCCGGAGCTGCGATAAAACCGCTCTGGGAAGACGCCCGCCGCGCCGCCTTGCTTGCCAGTCAAATAAGCCTTGAGGCGGATCAGATACAATTCAAGAGCGATAATATTTTTGTAAATGGTAAGCTTAAAGCAGACTATATAGATGTCCTTGAATTAGCGGCAAAAAAGACATTCACCGAAAAACTAATCGTGCAAGCACTACGTATCGATACGGATGATAAATCAGACAAAGATTTTGAAGCATGGTTTGATAAAGATAATGGGTTGAAGATAAAGAACGAAAACAATGTAATATTCAGAATTGCACCAGATGGCAGTATATTGATGGGTAATAATATATTTTTTAAACACCTGCCTTATTGGAGCGCCGGCAGACCATTTTGCAGCGAAACAGAAACTGTAAAATCTTTTTGTGAACGAAACGGGTTTAATACTTTTAATGTGCTTGGTACTTATGGCGGAAAGGCGTTCAATAAAATACAAACAACAAAGACGGAAAAAAATAAAATGTGGTGTTTATGTTTTAATCCAAGAGGATTAGCACCTTCTCCCTTTTGGGAAGAAGCAAATTTAAAAACCGTAAAATATACCCTAACCCTCTATGACAATGCAGCCAAAATACATACAATATATTATAAAGATTATCCTGATATGCCTGATGTGGCACCTGTTCTTGTATATTGGAATTTTAAAAAAAATGGTTATTGGAGCAAAGATGTAAACGATGTATATATTCCACAGCAAACAAATGACACGCTAAACTTCATCGCCTATATAGGTGCGAAACAGACGAATTATGTTATGACTATTGAAAATATACCAAACCAAAAACCGAAAGGCTCCGGTATTGTATGGAGAGACGGGGAATTTTTAAAAATTAGTTAGTTAAAAACAGATATAATTTATCACCCGTTTTTTTCCAATAGGTTTTTAACGGTTTCCAATTATCAGTTATTTTAATAGTTTCTGTAGCAAGTTGATTTATAGCTTCTGATATTTTCTGATCAGAGGTATCGGTTATCTGTGATAATTGCCAAGCGTAGAACCGAATATTAGCTGGATGCGCAATATTATTTTGAGTAGTTATTGATTGAGTGTTGAACAAAGGCACATAATAATACCGCGGTAGCGTTATGATCTTATTTGTTACAGGGTCTCTTGTTTCACGATCTCCACAATAAAAATAATCTTCTAAATTATTTCTTATGCAGGCATCATTTTTAAGAAGTATATTTCTACCTGTTTCGTTTACGACAAACACGTTCATAGGCAGGCTGTTTTCAAGTATAATCATGTCGTTAGTCTGTTTTTTTATCCGTGCACCATTTACGCTAATCAATTCGCAGATACTGCCTTCATAGACTTCAAAAACAACTCTGTTTGAACGTGCAGAGCTACTATACGGATCATTACGTTTTAGTATTGTATACAGCGATTTATCGACTTTTTTACCCAATTCTTTTACGTTTGTAATAGATACGACTACTCTCCAATCAGATCTATTATCGACAATAAAGATTGCTGTTTTTTTTCCACACCCCGCCAGCGCCAACACCAGCAGCAATAAAACAGCAATCTTTTTCATTCTTTTCCTTCCTTCAATATAGTATGTGTTCGTATGCTTAATCGTTTTAAGTATTGTCTTCTTTTTAATTATTACGTTTATATGCTGTATTTCCGATCTTTATCCATTCGCCATTTTCTGAAAATTGGATGCTTTCTTCTAACCTCGTTTCTCCCAATAAATCATGGAAAACAAGTTTCCCATTAGACACATCAACGACTCCAGAATAAGATTTTTCTACAACTGGATACCACACATATTCATAATCATTTCGCCATCTTTGATATTCATAGTGAAAATTTTTTGAGAATGAATATCTAAATCCAGAGCCTTTTTTGCTGTATTTATATTTATTTGTTTTAGTTTCAATAGAATAATATTCATAAAAAGAAATTCCCCATGATGTACCTTTTTCTGTAAATAGTTTATCGGTTATTTGACTTGCTGTCGGTGTATAATATTTTTGCTTTTGAGATTCAGGCTGAAATTCACAGCTTAATATGCTAATGGCTATAAAAAATAAAACGGCAATCTTTTTCATACAACGCACCTCATTTGATAGTATAGCGCGAGAAAGGCGGGAGCGCAAGGGCTTATTTTGCGCTTATTCGTCGCAAATGAACAAGGTATTGTATATCCCTCTTGGATAAAGAATGTTACAATTTATATCCGTAACAAGCATTAGATATTCTTGCGAGTAATACACGTCTTTATTATTGATGGAATACACGATATACCCATCATTGAGGTACACCGTTATGAGGATATCAGGGAAGTTTGATAAAAGTATATTTTTGATTTTATCTTTAATGCTATTCATATCTACTTTTCGATATTTTATGCATTCACGATCCTTTTTCAAGCCCTCCAGTCTGACTATAGGGGTATGAACGAAGAACTTACATTGATGCAGCGGCCTGTTTTTACCCCTGCACAAACCCAGTGCGTACCGGCGCCCCTTCCGCTTTCCGTTTCGGAGCCGCAAAGAACGATACATTTAATTGGCGATAATGCTGAACCGGTACAACCGGCGTATTGCCGGTAATATCTAGCTATTACGGAGGTTTTTATGAAAAAAGAATTTTTATGCGAGAACGGATATATCGCTAAAGCTTTCAGGGATATTTACGAGATTTTATCTCGTCTGGAACGCAAGCTTGACAATGTCGAAAAGCCGGACATAAGCAGCAAGACATTATGCATCACGGAAGCCCGCAGAGATGCTTATATCAAAATGCTTGAAGAAGAAGGATATATTACCGGTAGTCGGTGTAAGCGAACGGTTGAAGGTGAAGATCATGTCATTGCTAATAAAGCGCGGATAACATTGAAGGGGTTACAATATCTTGTAGAAAATAAGCAAATGCTCCGTTGTTTTAACGAAGATAGAAAGGTTATCAATCAGGGATTGGTCAATCCCAAGAACGTTCAAAATCCGTAAAAGATTTAATACCGTAACTCTATCCTATAAAGAATATCACACCTTATGCCGATATGCGCTTGAGGGAGGGGATGTCTACTTTTAGGAGGTATCCCTTATGCGTAAACCGTGGAGTATGCACAAACGGAACGGCATTTATCAGACGCAGCTGTATGACTACAGCAACAAGCGGTATTGTACTGCCAAAAGCACCGGTACAAAAGACCTGAACGAAGCGACGCTTATAGCCTATCGGCGGGCGATGGAATTTGATAGCGGCATTGCGACAGAGTACACCGAATGGGTTAAGAATGTTTCAATGATAACGCTTTCCAATGAAAAGCGTCCGCCTAATCCTGACATGGCCACACTGGTACAGTCAGCCTGTCAAGATGCTATCGCTCAAGCGTTGCAGGGTACCCAATGTAGTAAAAACACACAGCGGCCATATTCCGTATCAGCAGCAGAGTACGAGGATGCCCCGGAAGAAGTCAAGCCGTTATTAGATCGGCTTTCAACCCTCACTTTTTATGATTATATCCTTCTTTATTGGAACTACAGCGAAAGTCCGTATATAAAAGGGCTTATCCGCAAAGGCGAAACCCCGCCGAACCCCGAACGATTTCACCAGTACCTCGGTATTATGCAAAAATATGCGCGGCATTTTCCGCAATGCCTTTTAACCGAGATAAGTGGAGCAAAAATTGACACGATGCTCGGGTTGATAAAAAATGCCGGAAATCTCAAAGTGGAGACCGTGAAAGGCATCCGTTCTAGCTTTATTCAAGCGCTACGATTTGCCTATCGGAACAATCTTCTTGTTCGGGATGTTACACCACAGATAACAAGGGATTCAAAGGCTTCCCAAAAGAAAGCAAAGAAAGAAGCAGAAAAAGCGATATTTACAAAAGAAGAGCTTAAACGTCTTTTTATGAGCGATGATAATCCTTTCCGTTCGGATCTCTATCGGCTGATTAACGAATTACTTTTTAAGACCGGCTGCCGCATCGGAGAGTTGCAAGCCCTTCAGATACAAGATTTTATCAAAGACACAGACGGATACGCTCTCAGGATTAGTAAAAACTACTGCCGCGCAGGGAATCGGCTTAAATGTACTAAAACGGAGCGGGTGGATATTGTTCCAATATCAGCTGACCTTGCAGCGAGACTTATAGCGCACATTGAAAAGCACCCCGCAAAGGATAGCGGGCAAGCATTTATTTTTAGCTCCGTTACGGATGTTTATAAACCGCTTCGCTATGAAAGTATCAATAAAGATTTTAACAAGACAATGAAAAAACTTGGCTTCAAAAGGCCAAACCTAACCCTTCACAGCTACCGCCATACATTTGCGACGTGCTTGAGTATGGCGGGGCATTCGGAAGGACATATGCTCTACATAACCCGTCACGAAAGCACCGAAGAATTGCATCGTTACACTAATCACTATACGCCGGACATAGAACGAATAAAACACCAGGCGACGATCGATATAGAAAAGCTGTTTACCTAGGGGCTATCGAACGTGAGCAATAAAACGCTTTTTTCACACCACGAAAGGCATTACGATACGCCTTGCAGGAATAGTATATGCAAGTAATTTGTAAAAACCGGCTAAAAAGCCTCAAAAATCGATAAAAATCACTAAAAATATGCGAAATTGTAAAAACAATACTTGACAAGAAAATATTCATGTCATAATATAAAGATAGTTAGAGACACAATGTTTTTGTAAGACAGAGTGTAAGATAACTGATTAAAAAATGTACTGGAAACGCCCAAAAATGGAGCGTTTCACCCTATCTTTTAGCATTTTCCTTGAGTACACAATAGCAGAATAATAGCGGCTATTCAACCTTTCCTTTTGGAAACAGGAGGGCATCTACTTCGTTATTCCACAAAAATTAGTCCTCGACGTGCAAAAAGCACGCCTGTGGGTAATTTTTGTTCATGCCTCGTATCTGCCTCACCTCTTTTCAAAAGGCTAACACAAAAATTATTTTTAACTATATAGCCCTCAATGCTTCTGCGCTTTTTATCTACTCTGCCTGATGCGTTTACCCGTCTGCCAAAAAAAATGTGCGAAAATTTATCCAAAATTTCGCACAAAAGGGTATGGTAAACGCATCAATGTGTGTGTCCTTTGCTCGATTTGTTGTTTTACTCCATATTTTTTGATACAATGCCTCACCATCTATGAGTACCATCTACACGCCCGATCAGGCGGCGCAAGAATGCCTGAATACTTCTATTATACAGCTTTCATTTTCCCGCCCGCGCAAGGGAATCGACGAAGCAAAGGCACGGCTTCGGCATATCACGATAAAAGGGAAAGCCGCGTATCAGCTGGAAACCGTTAAAAACAAGCAAGCATTTCAGAAAACAATTGAACCGGAGGCGGTATCCGGCACAATAGCGGAATGTTTCAGCCGTTTTAAAGCTGCGGAATGCCGCGGGCAAAAAGAACAGCTCTTTTTTTTACAGAACAACAAGGGAACCATCGCCCTTACCAAACGGCTCCCCTGCTCCGCTCCGCTCGCAGAAAACAACTGCGGCGGGCACAACAAGATAAAGAACTATCTTATTCCCGAAGGAACACCGCTTGCGTTCCTAATCGAACAGGGGGTGATGAATGCGGATGGCTCCGTCTTAAAGCAAAAATATCACAAGTTTAGGCAAATCAATAAATACCTCGAATTTATCGCCGGGGTTGAACCCTTTATACGGGATACGGTTGCCCGTTCCGGTAAGCCTTTTTCCATTACCGATTTCGGCTGCGGTAAGGCCTATTTGAGCTTTGCGCTTTATTATTATCTGCATGAACGGCAGCAGATTCCGGTACGGATTCACGGGCTGGATTTAAAGACCGAGGTTATCGAACACTGCTCCGCGCTGGCGAAACGGTGCGGCTATACGCATTTGGACTTTGCCGAAGGGAACATCGGCGACCATCCGCTGCCGGACGGTACCGGAATGATGGTATGCCTCCATGCCTGCGATACCGCAACCGATTTGGCGCTTGCTCAAGCTGTCCGCGCGCAGGTACCGATCATCTTTGCTGTTCCGTGCTGCCAGCATGAACTCTATGCCCAGCTTAAAACCCGAAAAGAAACATTCCGCACGGAAGATCACTTGCTGCTTCCCTTTATGGAGCACGGCATTATCACCGAGCGGTTTGCGTCGCTCTTAACCGACACTGCGCGGGCGCTCCTTTTACAAGCCTGCGGGTACACCGTGCAGATTATGGAATTTATCGAAACGGAACATACCCCTAAAAACATCCTGATCCATGCGGTAAAAAAAACACAAAGCGCCGGCCAAGCGGAACGGCTGAAAGAAACAGCGCTCCGGCAATACCGCCGCATCAAAGAAAGCTTTTGCATCGAACCGACTCTGGAACAGCTATTGAAGGATATGCTTCCGGCAAAACAACAGGAGAACTTATGACACAACCCAACAATACCGACAAAAACGAACAAGACTCAGCCGTTCATCCCCATACTGCGGCGATAGCGGCGCAGCCGGAAACAGCAGCCGCTGCAGAAGCATTTGCAGCGCTCTTTACCACGATTAAACGGCTGCGGGCGCCGGGCGGCTGTCCGTGGGACATCGAGCAAACTCCGATGACGCTGCGGTCAACGCTCCTTGAAGAAACGTATGAAACAATTGAAGCACTGGAAGAAGCCTCCGCGGACAGCGCAAAGTCCGTCCATGCGGCGGAAGAACTCGGCGACGTGCTTTTAAACATCGTGATGATTGCGTATATGTTTGAGCAGGAAGGAGCCTTTTCCGTCGCGAAGATGATCGGCGAGCTCAACGAAAAACTGATCAGGCGGCATCCCCACGTATTCGGACAAACGGCAGGCTTTCCCGACCCCGACGATACAAAAAAACCGGTTACGGCAGAAAAAGTGCTTGCGCAATGGGATACCATCAAAGATACCGTAGAAGGCCGTGCAAGCGCCTCCGCATTGGATTCTATTCCGAAAACCTTTCCGCCGCTCACCCGTGCGTACAAACTGCAAAAACGGGCGGCGAAAAAAGGCTTTGACTGGGATACGGCAGACGGGCCGCAGAAAAAAACAGAAGAAGAACTTGCGGAATTTACGGAAGCGCTTGCACACGGCACGCATGAAGAAGCGGAAGCGGAATTCGGAGACTTACTGTTCAGCTTGGTGAACACCGCGCGGCATTTACATATCGACCCCGCAATTGCGCTCAGCCGTACCAATGCAAAGTTTGAACGCCGCTTCCGCTTTGTCGAAAAACGCATGGCAGAATCCGGTATCCCCTGCTCCCACGACACTTTAGCCCAGATGGACAGCTTTTGGGAAGAAGCCAAGCGCATGGAAGCTCAAACTTCTGCCGCCCCATGCAGCAACGATAATGCCGCACTATAATTGCGCCGTAGTATTAGGCGCTACGGCAACAGGAAAAACGGCGCTTGCCGTCAAACTTGCGCACGCAAAATACGGTGAAATCATCTCCGCCGATTCCCGGCAAGTATACCGCGGACTCGATTTGGGTACGGGAAAGGATTTGCAGGAATACGGCAGCATTCCCTACCACCTTATCGACGTCTGCGATTTAAGCCGCGAGTTTACGGTCTTCCATTTTCAGCAGGAGGTGTACCGCATCTTTCCGCAGCTTGTTGACAAAGGCGCATTGCCGATTATCGCAGGAGGCACCGGACTGTACCTCGATGCCATCCTCCGCGGCTATGAGCTGATTCCCGTCCCCGAAGACCCCGCATTGCGCGAAGCGCTGGCAACAAAAACACTGCCGGAGCTGCAAGATATGCTCATAGCGCTAAAGCCGGATATTCACAATAAAACCGACTTGGAACAGCCCGACCGCCTTGTCCGCGCTATCGAAATTGCCCGTTACCGGCAGGAACATCCCGAATCTGCCGCCGCGCATCTGCATGCTGTGCCGTCCATCAAGCCGAAGATCTACGGTATCTCTTTTGAGCGCAGCGTGTTACGCGAACGCATCCGCCGCCGCCTCATTGCCCGCATCGATGCCGGTATGATAGAAGAAACCGAACAAATCCATGCGCAGGGCTATTCGTGGGAGCGGCTCGAAAGCCTCGGTTTGGAATACCGCTTTACGGCGCAGTATCTGCAGGGGAAAATCGAAAGTAAAGAAGCCTATATTGAGCAGCTCTATCGGGCAATCGGACAATTTGCAAAACGGCAGGAAACATGGTTCCGGCGCATGGAACGGAACGGCATCGAAATAGAATGGATTGACGGCAATGAGGCCGCACAGCTGACGGCAGCGGCTCTTTCGGAAATGGAACCTCTGTATATGATTGAAAATGAGGGCAGATAATAACAAATTTCTCAAAACGGGTCAATTGACTAAAGCACGATTATCAGTATAATAATACGGAACTATGATAGATCGTTCTGTTCAAACTTTATTGCAGCCCGCTCTTGTCTTTCTTAAGCAAGGGGACCTTGAGCAAGCGCATCTTAGTCTGGGGCGGCTGCTTGAACAGGATTTGGAAAACCCTCAAGTGATGTACACACTGAAGGGTGTTAGTTTCTGGCTTGATCGGGTGCGTTATTCACAAGCACTAGCCGATGATTTCTTGCGTGGTGAGTATATTATTTCTCAATGGAAGCCCTTTCTTGATTATATAAAAAAGAAAGGAGACTTTAACGAGCCGATTATCTATGCTCTTAAGTGCAGTGTGTTTACCATTGCGTTACGGTTATACCGATCGCTCTTAAACGGAACTGAGCCCATGCATAATACGGCAGAAATATATCGGAAAACAGGGCTTTGCTATAAAGCGCTCGGGGATTATGAAACAGCGATCAGCTGTTTACGATATGCGGCTGATCTGAATACGGCTTCATCGGCCATTCCGGCGGAACTTGCTGATGCCTATGCTTTGAGCGGCGAAGTACGACTTGCGAAGATTTTTTTTCGAGAAGCACTCTTTAAAAACGCTTCAGAAATAGAGATATGTTTTCTTGAATCTGAAATTATCAGTGCACTCGTTACTAAAGTCGCGGATATAGGTTTTACAGGAGAGGAGTTGTTGGAGTGGCTTCCGGTTTACGGCGCCCTTGACGGCGTACTGAATGTAAAACGTGAGCTGAAAGCCTTGGAACTAGGGAAGCTGAAGCAGTCTATCTATATGCTTGAAAATGAGCTGAGGGAGAAGGATGTAAAAAATAAAAAATCCTTGTTCCCCGTTTAATTAATTATTATTTTTGGCTTATAGACCATTATATGAGTGGTACTGTTGAAAAGCCGAAAATCGATGAGATTCTTCTAAGAATTAAACTGCTCGACGAGAAAATCTATAACCGCTATATACGGTAATGACACAGTGAGGTGAATATGTCAGATGTATTAGAAAAGAATGTCCGCGATATATTTAATGAGGAAAAATGGACACGTGCTGCCATTACAAATTATTCCATTAACAATTTTAAAGAACTCGATACACTTATTGAAGAAGCAAAAAAGAACCGTTATCTGGACGAATTAAAAGCGTTGTCCGATGAACATCTCTCTCATAATAAAACAAGTATTACGGCATTGTATATTTCAAGTATCATTGCCCTTTCCAAGCAGCTCCTCGATGACTCTTCGCTCATAACGCTGGTAACCATTTTTATCGATAACCATCGGATGCAGATCGTTGAATATCTTTGTCAGCGGGTACTTGAATTCGGAGACTCAAAATTTGCGCTTAGGACTTTAGCCAACTGCTACAAAGAATCCGGTAATGGCGATATTTATGACATCTGGGAACGGCTTACCCGTATCGACTATGAAGAAGCTGATATTCCGAAACAACTTGCCGAACGGTATCAGCAAATGGGCGATATGGAAAAAGCGGTTGAGTATTACAAAAAGGCCTTATATCGTTATATCAACCGTCATTCTTATACTGCCGTAAAAGAGGTATGGGCACGTTTGGTGGAGTTGGTCCCGCAAGAAATCGACTTTTTCTATCATGTACAACGGAAAATAGCGGATCATCTCGGTGCAGAACGGGGCGCCGCGCTCATGCAGGACTTGTATGATTATTATAAAAAAGAAAAAGATTGGAATACCGCTATCGATATTTTAAAACTGGTGCTCACCAGCGATGATAAAGATAACTGGGCGCGGAAGGAAATTGTCGAATGCTTTAGAGAAAAGTATGCATCACACAGTCAGCTTGAAGAATACATAAAAGTATCCAATTTGACACAAAGCTGGCGAAACGTTTTTGAAGCTATCGATGATTTTGAAAAGCATATTTCTTTCGATGAAGGTTGCTTTGTATTCCACCGGACATGGGGCGTCGGACGCATCGCAAAAGTAAACAATGATGAATTGGTTATCGACTTTGCAAAGAAACGCGGTCATACGATGAGTCTTAAGATGGGGATTACGGCTCTCCAGACGCTGGATAAAGATCATATCTGGGTATTAAAATCGATTATGAAGCGCGATGAACTGGCCGCAAAGGTGAAAACAAATCCCGAATGGGCGTTGAAAAACATCATCCGCAGCTTTGATAACAACTGTGATTTTAAGCGGATTAAGCATGAGCTGGTTCCCTCACTGTTGACCGATAAAGAATGGACAACATGGAGTACCAAGGCACGGAAAGTCGTCAAAGAAAACCCCGAATTCGGTATTAATCCTACCAATATCGATTTCTACACGGTACATACTCGTCCGATTTCACTGGAAGAAAAACTGTCGAACGAATTTAAAGCACAGAAAAATTTCTTTGAGCGGGTTGAAATCATCTTTAATGTGATGGAAAGCGGTGATACGGACTCAGACAGCTTTCAAGATATGATTAATTACTTTGATGCCTTCCTCAAAGCATTTAGTCAAGTGAATGAACAAGTGATTGCGGCCTATTTAGTCATGTCAAAACTGACCGCAGCGCTGCCGCACCTGAGTGTAACGCAACACCATAATTTTGCGGAATTATTCGCGCAGATAGAGAACCCTGCAGCCATATATCGTGACATAGAAAATAAAGAGCTTCGGAGCGCATATCTCCGCAACATTAAAAACCTTGTTCCGGATTGGAGCGATCAATATATCCGCCTATTCCCCGTAGTACTCTCTGCAGAAATACTTAATCCGCTGCTTGAAGAATACCCTGAAAAGGTAAAAGACCTCGTACTGACCTGCTTCAAAGACTATAAAGAATACCGTGAAGCGGTTATTTGGTTCTTCAAAAATGCTCAGGAAGAGCAATGGTTTAAAGATCTGAATATCGATTATGAACATGAGATTATTGTTCTTATTCATATCCTCGATATAACATACCGAGAAATTGCAAGCCGGCGGAATACCACCGAGAACCGGAAAATCAACAAGCAGATCCATACCATTCTCTTCGGTAAGGAAGCCTTGCTCGAAAACTTTATTCTCGACCATGATGAAGATGCCGTTACAAGACTCTATACGCTGGTCAGCGATATTAAGGACTTGGATCCGCCGATTAAGATGCAGCTGCGTAACCGTATTCTTGAAAAGTATAAAAATTTTAAATTCTTTGACGAAGTTGAAAAAACGGTTACGGGACGCGGCTTAATCGTAACGTCGAAAATGCTTGAAGAAAAGAAAAAAGAGCTTCAGCGGCTTATTGAAGTTGAAATACCGCGTAACTCGAAAGAAGTCGGTTTTGCACTCTCCTTGGGCGACTTGCGTGAAAACTCCGAATATAAAGCTGCAAAAGAAGAGCAGAATAGGCTTAACAACACGGTAAGCCGCTTGCAGGAAGAACTGGAACGGGCTCAAGTATTTGATCCTACGACCATTACAACAACGCGTGTCGGTTTTGGGACTATTGTCGTACTGGAAAAACCCGGCAACAGCGAAAAAGAAACCTATACTATCCTGGGCCCGTGGGAGTCGGATCCTGAAAACGGTGTCATATCGTATATGTCGCCTCTGGGTACGAATCTCTTAAACCACAAGGTAGGAGAAACGCTTTCGTTCATGGTAAACGAAGAAGAAAAGACGTATAAACTCCTCGATATTTCTGCCGCTGTAATCGATTGATACGAAAGGAGACCGTAAAATTAACCAAGTTTTTAAAGGTGTCCGATAATATAAAAAAGAGCCTCTGCAACTTACTCATTTGTAGGGGCTCTTTTTAGATAACTGTAAAGGGGAGTATATAATGAAAAAAATAAGGATTTTTGCCGTTGCAGCAATCTTCTGTTTAATTACATCTGCATTGAGTGCACAGACAACTCGGCAAGAGACTGCTGATGTAATCGTCCTTATGGATACTTCCGGTACCGTGTTACCCTATTACGAAGTTATCAATAAGCGTGTACTACAATCCATCATTTCAAAATTTGTTCGCATAGGGGACTCATTTCATCTTATTTCATTTAGTGCAGTTCCTCATTATGAAATGTCTCAAAAAATTACTACCGAAGCGGATTTATCCCGCGTTGTTTCCCGTTTTATGCTTCTGTATCAGCTTGGGCAAAGTGCCGATTTTTTGTCCGGTATCAATTTTGCCGGTCAATATATGACGCAACTACCTTCTCAGCAGGCGAAGATACTGATTGTTATTTCGGACGGTATTTTTAATCCGCCCGCATCAAGCCCATACCGAAATTATACCGGTGAACAGGTAAAGACCGAATTAGCCAAGATTTCCGCTTCCATCCGTGCACATGGTTGGAAGGTATACTATGTAAAACTTCCCTTCCCCTCCGATGCAGTCATTAAAGATTTGGACGGAGCATTTTATGCCGGCAAGCTTGATGCTACAGGCTCGCTTGATCGATCAGGTGTCGATAGTGCAGTAACTTCTTCGGGTACAGCTTCCGCCGGTACAGGCAGTGCTTCGAGCGGGCAGAAAGGATACGCAGCCGATACCGGCACGAATGCACAAAACAAAGCAGCAGGATCCGCCGGACAGACTGCCGGTAATAGTGCTCAAACACCGAATACCGCAACAGGACGCGTTAATACTGAAACAGGACGAACCGATAGTCCGGCTGCTGCTTTTTCCGGATCAAATACCGCGCAAGGTAGTGGAACCGATGCTTTTACAACAGCGAATTCCAATTCCGCTACCGGCAATGACGGATACACTCAAAATCAAGCGGGTACAACAGATAGTTCGGGTATGACAGGACAAAATACCGAACATACTGCCGCATCGGCGGCCGGCGGACAGGGAACCGGTACAGGTACCGATTCAGCCGGACAAGGACTGAAAGAATACACTGATGTTTCTCAGGCCTTTACCGAAAACCTCGGTATTGAACCGAGCAACTTACCGGAAGAAGGCGGCGTGGAATTCAATGACACGGCATTCCCTATTCCACACATTATCTTTCCCGAACGTATAGAAACCTCAGGTAATACTGCCGAACTTCCGCTCACTATTATTAATGAAGCGGCAGAACCCGCTGAAGTACAATTACAAAGTGTGTCTTTGACAGCCGGCAGTGGAACTCAAAAGCAGCGGCTGGAAAATATCATTGTCCGTATTCCTCCCGAAGGAAAAAGCGAACTTACCATTCGGGTGTCACTGCCGGACAGTTTACGCAGCGAAGGTCAACACCGTACCGATATACGGCTTGACCTTGCACAGCAAGATAAAACATTTTCCCAAGCAGCAGCCGTATTGCTCACCGTGAAACCGACATTCATTCAGTCACTGCTGCAGGGTAATCTTCTATGGATTCTGCTCGCCGCGCTGGTATTTATCCTTATTCTGCTGTTAATCATCTTTATACTCCGCCGCCGAGCTTCCGAACCTGTTAAATATGCTGCACGGATGGTCGGACAACAGTCGGATTTAAGACAGCAAAACAATGCTGTTCGGCAAACCGATCTTAATAGAAATCAGCGAGAAGCGCTTACTGCTTCCCAAACGAAATATTATCCGGAGCAGTTGGCAAATAAAACAGATCCGCGTGACACCCTGAATAGCTTCGGTTCCCAAACGGCGGCGGCAGCATCGGCAACTAAAACCGAAACAGCAGCACAGTTTGATCACCTTGCACAAGAACGATCCCGTGCTGCCGAAGGGCGTTTTGCTTTGTTAAATAGTGCAGAGAGCCATATCAACCACCGTCCGGGATTGAATCACAGCTATTATAGCGGCCGGCTCAATACAAAGCCTTCACAGTCGGGAATGACAGAACTTTTTGTCTATAACCAAACCACACTAATTGGAAAACGGAATATTCACGTGATGAAGTCAGGAACCCGACTTAGTATCGGCGGCAGCAAAAGCGATGATTTTTTAATCTTCCTGGTTCCCTTCCCTGCCAATCTTGCGCAAGTACAGTATGACGGTAGCGATTATCGTGTTTCGATTTTAAAACCCGAATATTTCCCCTACGAAACATCGAATACAATCTATCCCTGTATTGGACGAGACATAACGGCTGTTTCAAAGAAAGGCTATCATGTTACGTTTACATTTAGAGGCTATGAAGATCCGATGGTTAGACTGAATACGCTTCTTACGTCAATTAATTACACTGAAGATCGCTAAAAAACAAAAAGCGGGGCGTATAGCCCCGCAATCATCCTATATTGTTGAGAGCAGCTTCTGCTCTGTTTTTTTATAAAATAAGCAACAAGTGCCTTTATTCGTGCAATACAGCCTTTAATGCCGCTATCAGCATATCATTATCGGTTTGATCCCGTACGGCAAGGCGAATATAATTGCCGCCTTCAAAGCATTTCTTCGACGATAAATCTTTGATAAAGATATTATAGTTTTCAAGCAGCTTAACGGCGAGTTCTTCGGCTTTGACTGCTCCGGTCAACCGGCACAGGATATAATTGGCTTGGCTTGGAAAAACCGTAAGGTCTTTAATTTCCGCCAGTTTTTCAGAAAAACGGCTGCGTTCGGCGGCGATTGAATCGCAGGCGGCCGCATAGGTCTTATTATATTTATCGTAAATCTGCAAAAAGTATTCGCCGAATGAGTTAATATTCCAAATAGCATTGGCTTTTTTAATATGTGCAATATATTGTGCATCGGCGCAGGCAAGAACACCGAGCCGCAATCCCGGCACTCCATAGCTCTTACTAATCGACTTTACAACAACGAGATTTGGGTATTCAGTCAGAATATTCTCGTCAAGCAGTGTATAGCGCTTTGATTTTTCTGCAAAATCGATAAACGATTCGTCAAAAAAGAGAACGGTACCGGTTTGCTTCAATTCCCCACAAAGCCTTAATACATCATCTTTTCCTAAGAAATTTCCCGTCGGATTATCAGGATTGATTAAAACAACGGCCTTTGCATGCTCTTTTTTCACCGTCCCGATAATATCGTCCACTGAATATGAAAAGGTTTGCATATCGGTCGGCACGGGCACAACCTTGGCGAGCGAGAATCGTTCAGGGTACTCGTTAAATGTAGGGAATGGAATAGCGACAGTACATTCGGTAAATTTTGCGAGTGAAGAAATCAATTCCGCAGCGCCGTTACCTACGACGATATGTTCCGGCATTACATTGAATATTTTGGAAGCGAGGAGACTTTGCTGTGCTGCCCCACTGGGATATTGCGTTAACAGCGTTCCGAAACTGGCCGTCATTTCGCTGACAAGTTTTTCCGGTGGAAAATACGGATTAACCAGATAGCAAAAATCCTTGAGCTGAGGGAATCGCCAATAACCGCCGTACCGTTTTTCAAGGCTGTGTAGTTTTTCGCGCCCCGTCTTGAATCGGTCTTCTGCAATAGCAAGATCGGCAGGATCGTCAATTTCATACCAATCCTTTCCACTTACCACCAATCCTTTTAAGGTCGATGACGATAAGAAAGAGATAACTTTTAAAACCTGCTCGTAGTATTCATTTTTGCCAAAGGCTTTTTGATAGGCATCGAGGAACGGCAAGTAGTATTGCTGTGAAAACTCTTTAGAAAATTTATAGATATTGACGGTCTTATAGTAATATTCGGTATCCGACCAATTAAAACGGACTTTATCAAGAAGGGCGGTAATACAGTTATTTTCATCCAACAAGGTACAAGTACCGTCCATCCACGATTCAAACGGCGAAACAACCGCAAGGTTCTTATCGGGACTGGTAATCAGGCGGGTTAGAATTTCAGGTTTAAAAATCAAGTCGCTTTCGAGCAGGATGGTATCATCCTTTGCCATTTCATTTCCGGCAAGATATAACGAATAGATATTATTTGTCGTATCATACACAGGGTTTTCAATGTATTCAATTTTCATGCCGTGCAGATTAACCGCATTAAACTTTGAGGCGATAAAATCTTTTAAAAGCTGCCCCTTATATCCGACTACAACCACAAGCCTATCTATCTTATTTGCCACAAGCGCTTCTATCGTATATTCAATTAATGTTTTCCCATTGACCTTGACCATACATTTTGTCGCATCCTTCGTGTACGATCGGAGTCGCTTTCCCATTCCCGCCGCTAAAATAATTGCCTGCATTATATTCCTCCACAAAAATAATTAAAACAGTATTTTATTATTATAGGGCATATATACGTTTTTAGCAACTCACAGATACTGTAATGCTCATAGATACCCTAACTCTGTGTCTGGAATTTATTTTTATTATCTTTTATACTGTTGGTATGAATATTTTTGAAAAATGTGCGCTTAGGACGCCCGATATTTTACTACCTCATAAAAGTGTTAACCTCACCGCATGGTCTGTGATCGCTTGCGACCAATATACGCAGGATACCGATTATTGGAGCAAAGCTGCCGCGGTTGCAAAAAACTGTTATTCAACATTGCACATGATTTTGCCGGAAGTCTATTTAAATACCTTTTCCGATGAACAACGGAAGCAAGAAATTATCAATATCCAAAAAACAATGAAAGACTACCTTGCAGCAGGTGTTTTTGCAAATCCCGTGCATTCCATGCTTTATATCGAGCGAAAAACAGCCTATAATCGCTTGCGGAAAGGGATTGTTACCTGTATCGATTTGGAAAAATACGATTGGCGGCCGGACTCAAAAGCGGAAATACGCGCAACCGAAGCTACGATTGTGGAACGGCTGCCCCCGCGGATGGAGATTAGGCAAGGAGCGGCGTTGGAAATGCCGCATATTATGCTGCTGGTCGATGATCCTGAACGAATTTTAATAGAAAAAATCGGCGATTCCATCCATAACGCTCAAGCTACACCGATCTATACCGCACAGCTTATGCTGAATTCCGGCAGTATTTCAGGCTGGGCTCTTCCTGCCGACTGTTCTGCATATATGGAAAAAGCGCTTGAAAAACTGTACCGAGCCAATACCGGCGCTGACGGTTCGGTGTTTATGTTTGCCGTAGGCGATGGGAATCATTCACTTGCAACGGCCAAAGCCGTATGGGATGCACACAAGCGGCACCATGGAGGTATTGAGCAACCAAATGGATCTATCTCACTTCCGGACAGCCTTAAAGATAATCCATTGCGCTATGCCCTTGTCGAAATTGTGAACCTGTACGATTCAGGCCTTACCTTCGAACCCATTCACCGTGTTATATTCGGTGCAGACAGTAAACAATTAATCGCTTTCTTGCAATCAAAACTAGGGGGTAAGGTTATAGCTTGTTCCGATAAGCCAGAATTAGTGCACAAAGTAGAACATTCCTCCGCTTCGTTCGGTTTTATCGCTGCAACCGGCGAGCTCACTTGTCTCGAAACCGATATGACCTGCCTCGCAGTAAGCGCTCTGCAGCCGCTTTTGGATGACTTTATCAGAACGCACAACCTTCAGATAGATTATATTCACGGTTCCGAAGAGGCTTTCCGTATTCCGCAGAATTCCGATGCAGTTTCCCTCTTATTACCGCCTATTTCTAAAGAGAGCTTTTTTTCGACCATCGCCGAAAACGGCTCGCTACCGAGAAAAAGTTTTTCGATGGGAGAGGCTAGTGAAAAGCGGTTTTATCTTGAATGCCGGAAGTTGATATAAAAAACAAGTACCTCTAAAAAAACTAAAACTTTTTGGAGGTACAGCTCTGTCCACTTCTTACTGATTTTTCGATTAAACACCCATCATTGACATTTCAAGCGGAATCATCGAAAATATCTTCACGAGGTATTATGATACTACAAAAAAATACTGAACAGCACCGCTGGAATTTTTCACGCTTCGGCGGTGTTACACAGGTCATTTTGAAAAGTGCAGATGATCTTACCCATTTGCACGAACTTGACCAGAAATTATGGACGGTATTGGCAATGCCGACTCAGGGGATATTTTTTGATCCTAGAACAATTGCACTGCTCGACTATGACGGCGACGGCTTCATTCGTCCGCCTGAAATTCTCTCTGCCGTCGATTGGATTGGTACTCAGCTTTCCGATATTTCTTTATTGCTGGAAGAAGGAGATTCAGTACCGCTGGCATTGATTAAGGATGAAACGCTTCGCGCCAGTGCCCGTTGGTTACTGGATCATATCAAAAAGACTGATGCACAGGAAATTTCGATAGCAGATATAGAAACGCAAAAAAAATTCTTTGATGCACATACACCTGATTGTGATGCACCGATACCGGCTGACGGTTCCGATGATGATAAACTAAAACAGCTCATCAATATTGCCGTTGCCTCTTGTGTTACAAACGGCACGCTTGCAGACGGAGTTCAACAGCGTATTCAGCAGGATTTAATGAGCAGTGCGCAAGCATTTTTAACGTGGCAAGCATCTCTCGCAGAAGAAGGAATCTTACCGCTTGATCTGGAGCATACTCAAAAAGCAACAGCAGCACTTTCCGCTATAAAAGAAAAGACGGATGATTATTTTTTGCGCTGTACATTAACTGAATATGCACCGGATAAGGCTCCCGCCTTATCCGCCGATGAACAGGTATTCCAACAACTTGCAGCAGAAAGTATTCATTACGATAATGAAGCACTGAATGCACTACCGCTTGCTTCAGCAGCCGTTGATAAGCCGTTGCCCCTAACAAAAGGAGTCAATCCTGCATGGAAAGCAAAGCTGCAAACCTTTGCAGAAGATGCTGTCCTACCGCTGCTCGGGCACAAGGAATGCATTACACAGGATGAGTTCGCCCTCATAGTACAGAAACTGACACCGTATCAAGAACGCTTGAACAGCAAACCTACGACACCGGCAGCTTTGCTCAGTGTTCCATTCTTACAAGCACTCACAAACGGCGAAAAACAAGGAGAAGTTTCCTCGTTAATTCGATATGCATTAACAATCGAAAAAGAACGCGGAAATGTATTCAATTTGGAAAAACTCGTACTTCTACGCCGCGATTTTGTTACATTATTGAAAAACTATATCAGCTTCAGCGACTTTTATGAGGGCAAAGGTTCGGTTTTTCAAGCCGGTGTATTGTATTTTGATACACGCGCAGCGGACTTATGCTTTGAACTTAACGGAGACGCCCGCCATGCGACCTTGGATACACTTTCCGGAGCCTATTTGGTATACTGCGATATCAGCCGCAAGGGAGAAACAACTAAAAAAATCGTTGCCTTGTTTACAAACGGTGATAGCGACAATATCGTAATCGGTCGAAACGGTATTTTCTACGACCGCATCGGCAAGGATTGGAATGCAGTTGTTACAAAAGTTATTGCCAACCCGATCAGTGTCCGGCAGGCGTTCTTCATGCCATATAAGCAACTCGCTGCAATGATTGAAACTCAAATTGCGGCACGAGCTGCAGCGGGCGAAGCGAAATCAGCCGATTTGCTTTCCAAGACGGCAGCCACCGTCACAACCGCTGACAAACAAGCCGCAGCAGGTACAGCCCCAGCACCTACCGCACCTGTAGCCGCCAAAAAACTCGACTTAGGAACTATTGCCTTGATCGGTACTGCATTAGGCGGTATTTCAGCCTTAATCGGCAGTATTCTGCAAGCATTATTCGGATTAGGTTTTTGGGTTCCGCTCGGACTTATCGGTATTTTACTCTGTATTTCCGGCCCGTCGATGATTTTAGCTTCGATGAAGCTGCGTAAACGCAGTATTGCTCCGATTCTTGAAGCAAACGGCTGGGCAGTAAATATCCGCACAAGGATCAATATTCCGTTCGGAACTCAGCTTACAAAACTTGCCGCTATTCCATTCGGCAGTATCGTGGTTCCCATCGACCCCTTTGCCGATAAGAAAAACGGACGGAAAGCTCTGTTTATCATACTCGGCATACTCATCGCCGGGACTGCCGCTTTCTGCTACTTAAAATTCGGTTTACATTTCCGTTTTTCTGAAATACCGACGTATTTAAAAAATCTATGGAATAAATAAAGGTTCAGAGTATGGGGATGTTCCAAAAGTTGGTTACTTTTGGAACATCCCCGTCGAGTTTGAAATTAAGTCTTTATACAGCAATGACTTAATCTTAAACGTCGCATCTAAATCTAAGGAAACTCTCTCAAAACTAAAAAGAGAGGTAAAAAAGATGAAAAGAGAAAATAAATACCGAATGATATTCGGCGTCATCACATTTTTTTTATTTTGTGCGTGTACATCAAATAACCGGTCAACTGCAAATAATCCGTCAATTGAAAATCAGAGCAACAACCTACATGAATTGGAACGTCAAGCTGCGGAGCTTGACGGAATGTTCAATGTTTCTGCCCGGAAATATGTCGATGTCTATTTTACATTATCCGACATATATGCTGAAAAACAAGAATATGAAAAAGCCTATCAAACCGTTATCAAAGGATTACAGCTCGATTCATCAAACTACCTCTATCAATATAGAGCTGCTTATTTTGAATTTTGTCTTAAAAAATATAGAGAATCTTTTGAACGTCTCCAATATATATTGACAGCCTGTAATGATTCATCAATCATACAGTGCTGTACTGAGCTATCGGCAAAGTTTCCGAATATGCCTCTTGAAAAAGAGACCGTCCAACCAATGTATGCAAAATCAATACTTGTTCTCGTATTTCCCAATACACACACATTGGCAGCCGATGCCGTCGCAGAACGAATACGGCAAGATTTTAAACTATCAGTCATCAAGGAGTATATCGATGTTCCTGAAAGCACTGAGCATACCAGAGACACCCTTGATGCATATATACACGAGTACATCACCCAATTATACGAGAAGCACAGCGAAACAGAACTTGCACCTATTTTGGAAGAAATAGGATTGACAAAAGATGATTTAAAAGAAAAACAGAACAGATTATTATTTATGAAATATGCCTTTATCCAATCGGGATATGACCGGAAAGATTGGGAAGATTTTAATCGAGAATATACGATGCAATATGATGCAAATACTCTTATACGACAAATAAGACAATATACAAAGCAAAAACTTACCAACCCCAATATTATCGGAGTGTTGGCTATTACATCAAAGGATATTTACTCCGGTGAAGATAATAATAACTTTCTGTTCGGGTTATATGACCGGCATATCGCGATTATGAGTTTGCACCGCTTTATCACCCCCGAAGCAAAAAACAGCGTTATTATAAACCGTGCTGTGATGCAGGGACTGGCCTCTGCCGGACACCTCATCGGTATTCCACGCTGTTCAATAAAAGGCTGCGCACGAGCTTATGCACATTCGCTTGCGGAACAAGATACAAAACAGACGTCACTTTGTTCGGAATGTATTAGGAATATTAATACGGTATACCAATCGTTCGATTAGACATTATGCGGAGGGATGGGCAATGCTGGAATCGAACCAGCGACCCCAAGCGTGTCATGCTTGTACTCTAACCAACTGAGCTAATTGCCCGCATTCGAATAAATAACAAAAAAGAGTTTATCCTATTTTACTATTTACGTCAAGCCCTAAAATAGGTATACTTCTTCCATCTATGAATCTTGAAGCGTTTATCTTGGGCTGCGGGGGCATGATGCCTTTACCGTATCGCCATCTTACTTCGGTACTACTTCGCCGTGAAGGCGATTTATTTCTTTTTGATGCAGGCGAAGGCACACAGGTTTCCCTACGCCGCCTAAACCTCCGATGGAAAAAAATCAATACCATCTTTATCAGTCATACCCATGCGGATCATGTAACGGGATTACCGGGAATTTTGATGCTATCGGCGCAGGTTGACCGCGATGAGCCGCTCTACATTATCGGCCCTCCGAAAATCAAAGAATATGTCGAAACAAGTAGGCAAGTTCTCGATATGTATATCAATTACGAAATTATCATTCAAGAAGTTTCCGAACCGGGCATTGTATATAAAACCGATGAATTTCAAGTACGGGCGTTCCGGCTTGAACATACCAAGCCTTGTCTCGGCTACGTATTTGAGGAATTTCCCCGTCCGGGAGCATTCGATCCGGAGGCGGCACGCAGACTTAATATCCCATGCGGACCGCTCTGGTCAAAGCTGCAGGCAGGAGTGGCAGTAGAGGCAGTGGATGGTACTATTGTAGAAAGCAGCCAAGTCCTTGGCCCGCCTCGAAGCGGCAGAAAATTCAGCTTTGTAACCGATACAAAATATTTGCCAACCATTGCGCCGGAGGTTGCAGGATCCGACTTCTTAGTCTGCGAATCCATGTTTGCAAAAGGTATGGAACAGGATGCCGCCGAAAAAAAACACATGACTTGTACGCAGGCAGCACAAATCGCACGAGATGCTGCAGTAAAAAAAATGGCACTCATTCACTACAGTCCCCGTTATACGGATTACGACTTAAAACAGCTGCTCAAAGATGCACAAGAGATATTCCCCAATACGGTTTTATCAAAGGATCGGATGGTGGAAACTATCGAATATCAGGATTAAGTATGTGAAACCTCTAAAAGCCACCTCGGTTTTTAGAGATTTCCCAACTCTTTAGAATTCCCACCCGATGCCCAACTGCGGTTGGATAATATATTTCGGGAATCCCTTTCCTTTCCGAATAGGAATTATATGGTCAAGATTAACTTCGATATATAGTCTTTTATACACATATACATATAATGCCGTGCCGACATTAACAGTTAATCCCCAATACCATGCTTTATCGCTTGTTATCTTTTGTGTCGCATTGTAGGTAAACTGGGTGTTCACGAGAAACATAGTACCTAATCCGGCATGCGCATCGAATACCAACCGATGTTTAATAATGGGGTAAAAATAAGCGGCATTCAATTGAGCAAACAATACCCCCGCACTCAGCGTATACCCATCGGTTTTATTTTTTAAATAGGCTCCCGAACCGGTAAAATTAAAACCGAAATTCCCATAAAATCGCTTTATCGGAACAACGGTAAACCGCAGACCTCCCCCCAAAGCGGCAAAATTTGCACCGAAATATTCTTTTTTAGCCAATATATCATTCCCGATAAAACCGTTAAAAACATAGTTACCCGAAATAAATATATCAAGCGGCTTTTGGAAGCGGAATACAATATCGTCTTTTTCTGCCGAAAGATCACTCGGATCAACCGCAGCAAATGTATACGTTCCCGGATTCGCCTTCGTAAACTCAAAAGAGACAACTGCATGAGTTCCGTTATCTTTTAGCTCACTCACAGTCCCGCGTAAAACCGCTCCGCTGAAATTGTTTGTAAGAATAAAAGACGTTTCTTCATGAAAATTCTTACCGGTTATGGTAAGGGTTTGACCTTCCAACTCATCAAAATTGATAACTTGCGGAGAGACGGAAGTAACTTCCGGTTGATACGCAATACGGATGGCAAAGTTACGGTATGGAGTCGCATCTTCTTTTTGCCCTAAAAGGTTGATAACCCGTACACGGAAACGGTAATCTCCCGGCGGCAAAGAAACGTCTGCATAATTCGTTTTTACGGTACGTTTATCTATCACGCGCCATACTTTTGTTTTTCTATCCTGCTGTTCAAGGTCAAATTCAAACCCCAAAATATCATCCAACGCTTCCCACGATAGACGCTGCACAAGCATAACACCTTTATCAGTTTCCTTAAGAAAATAATTTTTCTTTTCAGTCCCCGCTTTTTTTGAATCCTCTACAGGGGAAGAAAGCTCTTGCGCCGATAACGGAATAAAACAAAAAAAGAGGATACCGGCAAGCAACAAACCGTACTTATTTTCCATATAAAACTCCTGTTTCATCCGTCGATACCGTTCGTCCCTTAGGTATATCTATTTTGAAACGTACACGCGACACAGTACCGTCTTGGAATACTTTTCCATTACTTAATCGCCGTTGCGCTTTCACTTCTGCAGAGAAAGTGCCGGGGGATAAACGCGCAATGTCTTTAAAGCTGACCGCCGGCTCTGTTGCACCATCTGCACGGATATCGGTTGTAAATATCGAACGCCCGGCAGAATCGGAAAGTTTAAACCAATAATGAGTCGCATCCGGGACCTTGCTCCACCTAAAATCAATACTCCTGTTTGACTTAAAGAAAGCGGCATCCAACACAGTATCGGTTTTAGGGAAACCGAATACAGCTTGCGGCAATGGAGGTATCGGTAAAACGGTAAACGTAAACCGCTTTCTCGATGAAATATCAAAACCTTCCGGAACGGTAGCCTTTACTTCCCAGGTATATTTTCCCGATTCAAGCGCAGGTGCCTGTATTGCTGTAGGCGGATCCGATACTTCAAAAACCGGATTCGCCATACCGGACTTTCTCAATATGAGTTTTGACGAAGCAGGAGGAACAATCGATTCCCACTTAAAGGTAAAGGGATCAAGCGCTGCCTCAAGCCCGCCTATTTTTATCCCGTCAGCAGGATACAATAGTTCCACAGGCTTTAGATGCTTGAGCGCAAAGTTATGATCAACAGCCAAGCCGTACCGCCGTGTAGACGTTACAGAAGCGGAAGCAAAACCTTGAATACTGATGCGGTAGCCCCCTTCTAAAACATGTTGCAGAGCAATTTCAACTTGAGTCTCCGTAATAAATAAATTTTCATATAACGGAGAATCTTCATTACCGATTTTTGTAATACGTACCTGATAATAATCAGCCCCTTTAACAGGAGACCACGCGAACTTTGTTTTCCCTGAAGGAAAAACGATAACCGTACCGCCGATACCAAATAGGTTCGGCTTATCCAACGGCGGCGTAATAGTAAAATGCTTTGTTTCGGTTTTTATGAGACCGATTTCACTGTCGGCGATAACTCGCCAGTACCATTGACCGTGCGGTAGAGAAATCCCCTCAATACCGTTACCGGATGTTTTTACATCAACGGCAAGCGTCGAGAAATCTTTAGACGCAGATACTTGGAAATGTTTTTCCGTTTCGACATTTGTTTTCCATGTAAATCGGGTATCAGGACACAGAGTATCCGCAAGCACATATCCATTCGGCGGGAAAATACCGCGCAGTGCATAATCGGTATTAACGGTTTGAAATTTAACGGGAGTTGAGGCAGCCATTTCGGAACCCTTTGAATCGATCCCTGATACCGTCCAATAATAATCGCCATTCGGCAGAACCGCTGCCGCATCATCAAGTTTAAAAGAATTCGTTTCTACGATTGTATCGACTACAACCGTCTTCATTTCAGCATCTTTTGCCACTTTAAGCCGATAAGACTTTGTTTCGGAGATATTTTTCCATGCAAAAGACATTCCTTTTCCACTTGAGGTTTCCGCCGTTGCTTGAGGAAACAATACCTGCGGAGCTTCTTCAGCCGCAGTAGATTGTTTTTCTATATGAAAGAATGCCGTCTTCGATGACTCAGGTGCATTTTCAACATTGATAAGATAGCGGGGAGTAACACGCCAATACCACGTTCCTTCAGCAAAATCAGACAACGTAAGCGACTGAGTATTAACGAACCGGCTTAACTGAGGATTTTTCAGTTCAGGATTGTCGGCAACTTCCAATAAATAAGAAGCAACGAGGGAATTTCCCTCCCATAAGAAACGGATAGCAGGGGGTGCCGCCGTATATGCATACTGCGCTTCGACTGCCGGTTCCAACAACACCGGAGCTGGGGCGGCAATAATATTCACCTTACCGGATTGAGCATTAACAGCAGACTCAGCACCTGCTGCAGCAGAATACAACCGCCAATAAAACGATCGGTTTTGCTTTGCAAGCGTATATTCCGTTAAGCCGGTAAGCGTATATTTTTGAACTTCATCGGAAAAATTACTGAGCGGCGAAGTCTCCAGTATTAATTCTTCGGCAGCAGGTAAAGAACTTTGCCATTGGAATGCTACATCAGTGCCGTTTCCGCTTTGATTGAGCAATCTTACATTTTTACCCGGGCTAACCACCACTAAAGGTGTTTGTATACCTGTCTGTATAACCGCGCCTTGTGTCAGCAGTTCCGTTTTCTCCACCCCATCTTGTCCGGTAACGGCAGCTTCTCCCCTTTCCACGACAAGCTGAAGATTTCCTTCGCCGCTTTTATCGGCGCGGAACGAAGATCCTTTTGAAATCTTTGCCGTGGTATTTTCCGAACTAATCAGCATATTGGAAGAGTCAGAGGTTTCAACCGATACAAGGCCGTTCGTCAGATCGATTCGGGATTCTTCGTTGTTGACAAATACCTGGATCATCGTACTCGAACCGAGTTCAACGACATTGCGGTCAACAAAATACAATGTCGCCTCTGCTTCGGGTGAAGTACGTATAGTATCGCCGTTGTACACAGGAGAATTCTGCTGTGGGCGATCCCAAACGGCACGATCAAGAAACTTGCGCTGAACCGATTTATACTTAAAAGTTACGGTCGCAACCGGTGTTTTGTCATTGCGTGAAAACGTTCTGTTTAAGTTTTTAACAAATAAAAAAGAAGACGCAAAAATCACCAACAGCGACAAGACAACCACGGTAATGTCCGTGCCGACATTTGTAAAGCTAGGATTGGATTTTGTATTTTTTCTCGTCTTCATTAAGATTCACCTTTGCAAAATCGGGAATGGGAATCCCCAATACCTTTCTAATCTGATTAAGACTCGTCGGGCCTTTTTCACCGGCACCCGGGATACCTTTTTCGTTAGGCATATTAATAACCGCAAACATACGGAGCGGCTTTTCTTTTCCTTTAACGGTAACCGACGGCATCTCTTCTACGAGAACTTGATCATGTACAAGTTTGTAAGTGTATTCAGTGATAAGGATATCGGTACCCATCGGTTTATTCAAAGCTTCCGTTCGGGATGCAAGGTTTACCGCATCACCGATAACCGTATACTCCATACGCTTTTGAGAACCGATTTGCCCCGCAACAACATGCCCCGAGTTAATACCGCAACCGATGCGGATAATCGGCTTTTTATCGCCGCCGCGTCCGCGGTTAAAGTGCATAAGAGCTGCCCGCATACGAAGCGCTGCGCGGATACAATTCAACGCATCTTCACGCGGAGAACCGGAACTTGTCGGCGCTCCCCACACTGCCATAATCGCATCACCGATAAATTTATCAACAACACCGTGGGTATCGGTGACGCATTCAACCATCTGAGTCATATACTCGTTTAAGAAACCGACAACTTCAAACGGTTCGAGCTTTTCAGAAATAGCAGTAAAAGAACGAATATCGGAAAAGAATATGGTCGTTTCTTTAGTTTCACCGCCGAGAGCCAACCGCCCCTGAGCGGCAAGCTCTGCGATCTCTTTATTGATAAACCTGCCGAAAGAATCCTTGAGGCGTTCCCGCTCCGCGAGTCCTTTTCCCATCTGCACGAAGCTTGACGTTAAGAGACCGACTTCATCACGTGTTTTCGGCTTTAAGTCCAGCTCATATTCACCCGCTTCAATTTGATGAGCCGCAACGGTCAGCAACTTAATCGGGGTACTGATACTCTTTGATAAAAACCATACAAACATTGCGGAAAGGGCAAGTACCGCTACGCTCAAATAGAGGTTCCGCTTTGCCGTATCGTTGACGGGCTCAAGCACTTGGGCAGCTTCTGCGGTGGTAAGAACCGCGGCATCTCCAAGCGAAAGCCGCGTATAGGAACCGAAGTATTTTTTGCCGGTCTCATCTTGAAACAGCATCTGCCGGTTGGTATCTCCATTTTCTCTCATTTGAGTAAAAAGCGGGAAAGAGGCCACATTCGTACCCCGGCGGATAAGATCAAAATCGGGATGAATAAGCACATCACCCGTATCGTTCACAAGATACGTTGTTTGTAATGTTCCTTGACCGACCACATCGGAAAGTTTTTCTGCAGAAAAGAATACCGCAAGTCCTTGGGCAAGCCCTTTTTCTCTATACGGATAAAATAAGACCAGCATCGGTTGATTAAAAAGAGGAGTGGCATTGAGGATTTTCATAATTCCCTGCTCTACTTGAACCGACGCCTCTCGTTCTTGCTTTAAAAATGCTTCGACCAGCGAAGGGTCAAGCTCATGAGATAAAAAGAATGTCGTATTCAGCAGCGTACGGTCGATACCATCGGGACGCCGCGAATCGGTAACCAGAACAGCGGCAACCGAAGGATTTCGTTCAAAATAAAACGCAGCAGCTTGTTTTGCAAAACTGCTTGAACTCTCGGCCGTATTAATAAGATCCAACAACAGAAAAGCATTCGCTCTAATAGAAGAAAGTTCATTTTCAACAGAATTTGCAGCCTGTGCGTTTACCGTTCGGTTGTTTTCTTCAGCAGTTATTTGGACATCTTCGCTGCCAAATAATGTTACCAAAAGAGTAATCGTACCGAGTGCAATAATGAGTAAAATGGAAATCATTATAACCAATTTTGCACCGATAGGAAAACGTACTTTCTCCTGCTTCATTTTTTCATTTTGCCCTAACATTTTTTTCTCCGTATTCGGAATGATCATAGTTTTCGCGAGAAAATACATACAATGAGCTAGTTTATACATTTAACACATTATATCCTATGACTATTATTGTGTAATTGTACTACAACTTTCTATTTACCACAAGGATAGATATATCCAAGAAATATAAAAGTTAAAAAAATAACCGTGGTTATCGTATTTTAATATACGTAAACACCGCCGGTATGGTAGCGTAAGCCCTCTAAAAACACGATTATTAGGGGGCTTTTTACCTCATTTTATCATGCAGTTATAATGCAGCGAGTTTGTTTCGTACCAGTTCCGTCGTCTGATTAGGATTCGCCTTGCCTTGGGACTTCTTCATCACCTGCCCCATCAGCCATCCGGCAACATTGGTTTTGCCTTTTTTCCAGTCGGCGATAGCTTGAGGATTGGCCGCAAAGACCTCATCCACCAATTTTTCAATAGCACCGGTATCGCTTACCTGCGTCATTCCCCTCTTTTTGATGATCTGCTGGGGATGCTCACCGCTTTCCAACATCTCAACAAAAACATCTTTTGCCTGCTTGCTGGTAATAGTCTGTGCATCAAGCGCATTGACCAATTCGGCAATATGATCGGAACCGAAGGGTAACTGATCAAGCCCAATATGCTGTTCGTTTAATACCGCAAGTACTTCCGCAAGTACCCAGTTGGCAACTTTTTTAGGATCTTTTGTTTTAACGGCGGCAGCTTCAAACCAGTCAGCCAAGTTCCGTTCTGTTGTCAGCGTTTCCACATCAAATTGAGAAAGACCGTATTCTTTCTTAAACCGTTCCCGTTTTGCAGCCGGTAATTCTCCGACTGTTTTACATACCGAATCGATGTATTCGCGACTCAGCATCAACGGAGGAATATCGGGTTCACGCATAAAACGGTAGTCAAGCGCAGAATTTTTTGTACGCTGGATAACGGTCTTTCCACTCGGTTCATCCCAGCCCATGGTACGCTTAAAATCAGGGGAATACTCCTGCCGATCCGTTTTAAATTCCTCAAGCTGCCGCTGTACTTCATATGCACAGGCATCGCGTACCGTTCTAAAGGAGTTCATATTCTTAACTTCGGAAATCGGTGTCCGGTATTCTTTGCCGTTTTCAAATACTTTCAGGTTGATGTTTGCATCGCAGCGCATCGCCCCTTCTTCCAAATTACCGTCGGTAACACCGATGAACTTTAAAATTTCCCGAATTGTCTGCATATATTGCGCCGCTTCTTCGGGGCTTTTCATATCCGGCTTGGACACAATTTCGATAAGCGGAACCCCGCAGCGGTTATAGTCTACATAGCTATGCGCTCCTTCGATATGAAGACTTTTACCGGCATCCTCTTCAAGGTGAATGCGCTCAATTCCGATTGTTCGCAGCTGCGGCGCTTCGTTGGGAGCTGCCATATTGATTTCAACTTTACCGTTTTCGCAAATCGGTTTATCGAATTGGGTAATCTGATAGCCTTTAACCAAGTCGGGATAAAAATAGTGTTTGCGGTCGAACTTGCTGAATTCGTTAATGGTACAGCCAAGCGCGAAGCCGGCCTTAATACCGAGTTTTACATATTCGTCGCCGATAACAGGCAAGGCACCGGGAAGTCCCAAACAAGCCGGACAGACACGGGAATTCGGCATTCCGCCGTAACGGTTTTCGCAAGAGCAAAAAGCCTTTGTCTTTGTTAATAATTGGCAGTGAATTTCACAGCCGATAATTACTTCGTAAGATAATTCCGAACTCATACCCGTGCCGCCTCCAACGTTTTTGCCAATCGCAAGATTTTTTCTTCAGATAACTTTGCACCGGCAATTTGCATACCGATCGGACGGCCGTCCTGTGCTTCGCCCGCAGGCAGCGATAGCGCCGGAATATGGGATAAATTAACAAATGTCGTAAATAAATCCGAAAGGTACATCGCAAGCGGATCGTTTACACGCTCCCCGAGCTTAAATGCCGGTGTCGGCGCAGTCGGACAGAAAATAAAGTCATACTGCTGCAAGACCGTCCCGACCTCTTTTTCCATACGGGCGCGGACACGAAGGGCATTTTCGTAACAGTCACCCGACAGATGATGGGATAATACATAGTTACCGGTTATGATACGCCGTTTTACTTCACGCCCGAACCCTGCAGACCGAGTAGCACAGTACAGCTCGTCATATCCCTTGCCTGGATCCTCACGTAAGCCGTAGCGGATTCCGTCAAAGCGGGCAAGATTGCTCGATGCCTCGGAAAGAGCAATAACATAATACATCGCAATAGAAGATTCCAGCACCGGAATGGAAACACTATCGACTTGCATACCTTTTGAAGTCAACCATTCGCGATATTTCTCAAATATTGCTGCAACATCCGTATCCAAACCTTTCGCTTGGGTAAATTCCACCGGTAAGGCAATCCGAAGTTTTTTCAGTTGGCTGTCCGTATACGGTTCAAGACGTGCGCAGGGAGAAAAATCATGCTGCACGCTCGTTTCATCATGCGGATCGGCACCGCCCGTAACGGAAAGCCCTAAACCGATATCGTCTACGCAACGAGCAAAAAGGCCGACTTGATCGAGGGAGGAGCCAAACGCAACGACACCGTACCGGCTGATAGCGCCGTAGGTGGGTTTTAACCCATATATTCCGCAATACGAAGCAGGAAGCCGCACGGAACCGCCTGTTTCGGTACCGAGCGAAAACGGAACTTGAAACCCGGCAACCACCGCTGCGGAACCGCCCGAACTACCCCCGGGAGTCAGTGTGCGGTCCACAGGATTATGCGACGGTCCATATACTGAATATTCGGTGGAAGAGCCCATCGCAAATTCATCCATGTTCGCCCTACCAATCGGTATTGCCCCTGCTTCTATTAAACGGGTAATAACCGTTGCGTTATACGGAGCCTTATAACCTTCCAATATTTTACTGCAACAGGTACAGAGTTTTCCGCGTATTGAAATATTATCTTTTACCGCAAACGGAAGTCCTAAAAGAGGTTTACCGGCTGTCTTTCCTTCTTTCCGCAGCGCATCGGCTTTTTCTGCTTGCGCTTCCGCATCGTCAAAAAATTCAATAAATCCGTGCAGCGGTGTCGGTTCCTTCTCATCGGCTTGATATGCTGCCTTTAATGCGCGGACTATATCAACGGAAGTTACCGCCCCTTCTTCCAAGTACGTTTTTAATTCAGCTAAACTTGCCGTACAAATATCCTTCATGATTACACTCCGCTCCCAAGAACTTTAGGTACACGGAAATAGCCGTCCATATATTCGCTCGACATTTTTTTCAAATCCGATTGCGTTATACCGGCCTCAATAGTATCGCTGCGCAGTAATCCTTGCGAAAGCATTGCCGCGTTGTCCGCCTCCGCAGGCACATCATACTTTTTAAGAATATCAAAATATTCAACAATTTGACCAACCTGTCCGGCAATAGACTCCATGTCGCTATCGTTGGAAGAAAGGCGAGAAAGATAGAGTAAATTGTCAAATACTTCAGGAGTAATTTTACTGTTTTGAGCCATCATTTTTCCTTAATCCATAAATATTTAAGGGGAATCTCAAAACACCGAAGTTTTAGAGATTCCCATTATTTTTAAGAAATACCGAAAATGAGATTATATTTCAGGAACTTCATTTTCATCAGGGACCGTTTCCCGATTCTGAAAAGATAAACGATTTAAGCGGCCGATAATTTCCCGTGTTTGTTCCTGCGATTCCGCCGTTTTTGAAAAAATACGTATTAAGTTGGTAATATTGTCAAGCATTGAATCGATTTCTGCATTAACTCTTTCCGTTGCCTTTGTTAAGCGGCCAAAGCTGGAAACCGTATTTTCACGTGTTTCAATTATGCGGCTATTTTCGTTCTTTAACGCCGTCATTTCTTCCAATACTTCCTTCAGCGTTTGCTCCATACGGGTAGTATGAGCATCCGTATGTCCGATAAAGGTTGCGATTTCCGCGAGCATGTGTTCAAAGTCCGTCACCTTATCGCTAATATCGGCAAAACTCTGAGCTAAAATATCCGTAGCAGAAGCAGTTTCGTCGATAGAAGCAGTAATCTGCTTAATAATTTTTCCGGTTGAATCCGATTCCGCAGATGCCCTCTCAGCCAAATTCCGGATTTCTTCGGCAACAACGGCAAATCCCTTTCCCGCATCTCCGGCATGCGCTGCTTCGATAGCAGCATTCATTGCGAGCATATCCGTCTGCTCGGCGACCTGTGTTATCAACTGGTTGGTTTCAAGCAAAACAGCGGAACGGGTAGTAATATCGGATATTGTCTTGGTCATCTTTGAAAAGTTCGTCTTACCGACTTCATTCGCTTGGAAGATATTCATAAAGTTATCTTGAATAACCTTGAATTTTTCCGTCAGCAGCTTCGTGTTTTGGATTAAGTCCATAAGCTTATCCATTGCATCCTTTGATTTTTCACTTTGCTGCGTAATTTGAGTATCCAAGCCTTCAAGGAAAGTATTTAAATGATTAGTATTGGTTTCCGTATCGATCAAACTCGTTTTCTGTGAGGATACCTCTTCGAGTACCAACTTAATATAGCTTGAAATTTTATCTACATAGGACTGAGCGCTATGCATATTCGAAGTCAGTACGGTATCTTCGTTTGCCAAATCTTCAATAACTTTTTTGATTTCAGCAATAAACATATTCAATTGACCGGAAGAAGCAATGACTTTATCACGCATCAATTCGCTCTCTCGCTTTTCAAAATAAAATATTCTTGCGAATGAGACAGCTTGAATCAGCAGGAAAAAGAGAAGCCCAAAGGGAAGCATTGCCGGCGTTTGAATAATATCCATTCCCTCAAGGATATCGATCAAGGCGGTAATTGTCAGTACGGCAAAGCCGGTTGCAATGAAAGATGCCTCTTTTTCTTTTTTATATATCAGCCGGACGATAAGATAGAGAAGGTATATAACCTCCAAAAGACAAATCAGTTGGTGTATAGAGAGAAACGATGTAAAAAAAGTACCTTTTGTAACAAGCGTTAAAATCCCGTACAACACCCCTTCTGCTACCCAAACGATAACGATAATCTTATTAATATATTTCTTATAAAGCGCATAAAAGTACAGGATGACAGGAATTGAGACCGTTGCAAAGCTGAAATAGTCCATACGAAGCGCTGTCATCCAAGAAAAACCGAATAAATCGCATCCGATCATCGTCCCTGTTGAAAGTATTCGTATCATAACGATAAACACGAGCAGGGTAAAATATAAAATACTGATTTCTTTTGATCTGAAAATAAACAATATCAAATGGTAAAGACCGAGCGCTAATGCAAAGCTGAAAATCATTGCTTCGATAAGCTTACGCTGATATATCGACGATTCGATGACGGATGTTTTATTAAGAATAACAGGATTGTATATACCTTGTTTTTTGTGATCAATACTCTTTATTTGAATCAAAAGATCGATCTGCGTTTCGCCTGAGGGTAAGACAAAACAAGAAGATTGCGCATCTGTAAGTTTTCTCCCGGAGATATTATATGCGTCAAGTTGCACACTGTTTGCAAATACGGTCAGCGAAGGGAATCTGTTTTTCAGATACAGCGAAAGAGAAGGCGCTCCTTTAGGCAACAACAGTCTTATCGCATATGTCGCATAGCCGTTTGAAGGATATGCTTTCCCCTGTCCCGCTGCTTTAGCAGTCCAAGAGGACGGTACCGCTATATAGTCTGACGGTTCTTTCCAATCTTCCAGAAATTCGTTCCAGAAAAAGCCGTAAGTACCGTTAAGCGACACTTTTCCCTTGGTATCAAAATTCCAGTTTCGTAAATCGATTATGCCGCCTTGTACCGTCGGTGCAGTTTCTGCATAGACAGCCATGCCGCTTCCCAAAAAAACAAACGCCGCTAATACGGCGGAAAAAAGACATTTTTTATGATGGACAGCTTTTTTAAACAGTGAACCGAGACGAACCGCTTCGGTATATTTTTCACCGGGATGAGAAATTAATTCTTTCATGCTGTAATTCTCCATACTGTATGCCGTTATCACAAGGGCATGACAAACCATCCCTGTTATAAACCGGCTATTTTTAATACTATCATTATAAACTAAAAGTATGAATTATGCTAGCGCCTTTCTTTTTTTATCGATAGGATAAAAATGAATAAGTATAAAACCCGATAGACACACGGCAGCAGCAATCGGTCCGGCAATAAGTCTAATGGCAAATATCGTGTCGGAAGACTGGAGTGTATCGGCACGGTAACCGGCAGCACTGAGGATTAAACCTGAAACACCGGTCGAAACAGCCTGTCCGAGCTTACTGGCAAAGGTCCACACTCCGTAATAACAGCCCTCGTTATGTACCGCCTCCGGTTGCCACGCAATCGCATCAGGGAGCATCGCCCACGGTGTAGCAAAAGCAAAGCCCACCCCGACTCCCGCACAGACAAACAAGAGCGCCAAACCGGTTAATCCGATACGGTGTCCCGTAAAAAAGATAACAATTGTAGAAACGCACAATACGGCAAGACCGACTCGGTACGAAACATTTTTTCCCAACATATTTGAGCATTTTGCCGCAACAGGAATTGAAATAATAGCCGTTATCAGCAACAACCCCATAATCGTACTTGAAAACGATTCCGCTTGGTAAATGTACTTTAGATAATACACCACCATTCCCTGCAAAAAATTGAGTGCTGTAATATGCAGCACAAAAATAGCCAGCAGCACCGTGTATGCGGAATTTTTAAATACGGAGCGGTAGGCGGATAAGAACGCTTCCGTTTTTTTCTTACCGTGTTTTTGCGGTACAGCAGACTCCCGCACTGCAAAAAAGGTGATAAGCGTTGTTATTATGATAATACCGCCGATAACGCCCCCTGCCGCCGAAAATCCTGAGGCTTTGGACGAAAACATATTGACAATCGGCATCACAATCACGGCGCCCATTATCGTACCGATTCCGGCACATAAAAAGCGGTAAGCATTTAATGAGGTTTGCTCGTTATAATCCGAGGTTAATTCGGGAGTTAGTGCAGAATACGGAATATTCACGAGGGTCATCGCCGTATTGACCAAACAAAGCATCAGCAATGCCCACCAAAACAGCGTTGTTTGACCGGTAAGCGAAGGCTTGGTAAAAAACAGCCACACCGAAAGACCGAAGGGCAGTGCTCCAAACAAAAGATACGGACGGCGTCTGCCGAAACGTGTACGGGTATTGTCGGAAAAAAAGCCGACAATAGGGTCGGTTACGGCATCCCATATTTTCGCCGCCATAATGGCAATACCGGCAAGGGCGGGCGCCAGATACACCGTATCGGTAAGATAGGTCAGCGTCCAAAAACCCATAGCTGTAAAAAATAAATTCCCGCCGATATCGGCAATGCCAAATCCGATTTTTTTCCGTACCGGCAACCGCGTTTCGGTTAATTTCACTTCCGTAATCGGCACTTCCGCACTCTCGGCAATGTTTTTTTCATTCATAGTTTTTTTACTCATAGACGGTAATAATCTGCGGGAGTGCACGCTCTTTTAAGATACGGTTTATGCCAAAAGCGATAGCCGCCCCTACGGCAAGGCCGGCGGCGATACCGGCAAGCGCAAGCCCTTCGCTTTGCGTCCGTAAAAAGATTGCAGTAAAAGCACCTGCCGAAAGTACGAGCGGAATCCCCACTGCACACAGTCCCTGAAAACGGGCTGCCTTCTCGGAAATAAAGACGCCGACCTTGTTCCCAATCCATAAATCTTTTCCCGAAACGTTCAGCGCATCGACAACATTTCCCTGCACCACCAGCAAGCCGTCTTTACTGCCTCCTCCGCAGCCATGACAACCGCCGCCGCATGATGCGCATCCGCTGCGGCTATCGGTAGATTTAATGGAACAAAGATCCGCTTCGGGGGTATCGTATTCAATAGTTGCAATCTGCATACCGTTCCGTTTTGTTATCGGCATACGTATCACTCTTCCTGTTTTTTCCATTAAAAAGTCCTCCAAAATTACATACGGATATACGTTATGATGACTGCGGCACCGCAGCGGCAGGCATTTCGATACGGACTCGTTCTATCGACAAGGCGCCGCCCGCCCCGTCCAGCTCAATATCCAGCCCTTGCACACAGATCCGCTGCCATGTTTCTTGCGGGTACTCAAAAAGGCCGGTACGGTATTCCCGTATCTTACCGGACGGGGCATGTCCGCCGACGGAGTCAAAACTACCGGTTCGTCCCGCATCAGTGATATAGGCGGTTTTTCTGCCATGCTGCCCGCAGTATGCTTCTACCGATCCCGTCTGTGCGTTGATAAGCGCATCTGCGGCATCGGTACCGGAGAAATCGGATTCGGCGGACATCAGCCGCTCATCGGCTGCGGCGGCGCCCGTACCCGACCCGATCAACACGGAGAGCCTCCCTGCAAGAAAGAATGCCATTGTCTGCTTTTCGGCAGTTGCGGTTGAAGAAAAATCGGCCACGATAAACGGCGTTTCCCTTTCTATCTTCGGAAGCAGCGCCTGCATCAACGCAAACGGATTATCCGCTAAAAGCCGATGATGCCCTACCCGCCCCAAAATCGAAATAACTGCAAGTTTTTCCCCGTTTCGGGCTGTAAAATAGCGGTAACCGGCTCCCGAACTGTACTCCGGTAGATTACAAGGACGCAGGACAAACGGCATATTCGGGAGGTTCTCGACTAAATCTTTCTTTTGAAAGATACAATCCCCGCCGGTGATACAATCGATCCCCATTTTTCTTAAATAACCGGCGTGTTGCTTACCGAGCCCGCCTGCACCTGTCGCCATACCGGCATTTGCGATAATAAAGTCAGGCTGATAGCAGCGCTTAATTTCCGCAATATTTTTTCTAACCGCCCACACGCCTGCTTTACCGGTAATTTCGGCGATATAAAAAATTCTCACGGCTCGTTCCGCTTTTGTACCAATGTGTCCGGATTTTTTAATGCCAGTCTATCGATTATTTTAGTACATTTTTTTGCAAGTTTTTTGTTTCCCAGCATCGTATAGGTATCGCGTAAATTAAAGAGTGTATCCTCAGAATCGGGAGCAAGTGTCAAAGCCGATTCAAAGGCACGGCGGGCTTGTTCGTATTTTTCTTCATTAAAAAGGAGCGTACCGTAGTTATTCCAAATACGGCCGTTTTCGGTCTCAAGCTCGAGTGCTTTCGTATATGCAAGCCGAGAAGCCTCCATCTCGCCGGTTTCATGGAGAACAACCCCCAACGTATCCCAAATATCTGCATCAAAGGGATTACAGCGCGCTGCCTCATAGAGCGCATAGCGGGAGTTATCTTTATCATCAAGCGCATAGTAACTGAGCCCCAAATTAAACCACATCAAACTGCTGAACGGTTCAAGCTGCAAACCGCGGCGGAGACACGCGATTGCTTCGCTATGACATCCCTCGGCGGCGAGCATCACTGCACTGTCGTTAAAAAAATCGGCTGTTTCTTGCATACTTAAAATATATACTATCTTACGAAAAACCTCAATCGATGCAATCAATACCGCCGATGCATTTGCCGGTATTGAAACGGCCGTTCCGTACTCTCCTTGACGCCTTTCACCTTTCCCATTAGAATTTCAAAGATAAGGAAATTAGGAATGGATATTATTAAACGGAACGGAGAAAAGGAAGCCTACAATGCCGAAAAAATTACACTGGCGATGCAGGCAGCATTTAACAGCGTAACAGGTACGGCAGCACAGCGCAATAATGGAAACAGCGCGGCGCTTTTGCAGCAGATGACAGCAGAAATCGAAGCTGATATACATGAACTGAGTAAAAACGGCAGTCCGGTGCAGGTTGAAACCATTCAAGATTTGGTTGAAAAAACAATGATCGAGCATAATTGCTATGCCGAGGTTAAAAATTTTATTCTTTACCGTGTTGAGCAGACAAGAAAACGGGATGCACGGCATGCTATCGCCGCTCATTTTACCGCGATTGATATTCTGCCGATTTTAACCCGTATTCAACAGGATTTTTCTGAAGAGCAATACGGTTTAACGCTGCTTTTTCATAAGTTTGAATCCTTCCGTAAGCAGGATATGACAGAATCGGAATTACTGGCAATCCTGATAAAGGCCGCTGTTGAGCTCACTGCGCAAGAAGCACCCCGTTGGGAGTTTATTGCCGCCCGCTTTTTAATGCTCGACTTTTCCGAAAAGCTGAAAGCCGAACTTGAAAAACGGAATATCCGGTCATTCTACGAAAAGCTCACCTATCTGGAAGAAAAAGGGCTCTACGGCGCGTATATCCGTGCAGGGTATTCAAAAGAAGAGCTGGAAAAAGCCTATTCGTATATCGATAACGGTAAAAATGATCTATTCACCTACAGCGGTTTGGATTTACTCTTGCGCCGGTATGTTATTTCCACACGGGGACATATTCCGCTCGAAACACCGCAGGAGATGTTTTTAGGTATCGCCTTACACCTCGCCTTGCATGAAAAAAATGACCGGATGGAATGGGTACGCCGATTTTACCTGATGCTGAGCAGCTTGCAGGTTACCATGGCGACGCCGACGCTTTCCAATGCCCGTAAGCCCTATCATCAGCTTTCGTCCTGCTTTATCGACACCGTTCCCGACTCCCTCGACGGGATTTACCGCAGCATCGATAACTTCGCAAAGATTTCAAAATTCGGCGGCGGCATGGGACTGTACTTCGGCAAGGTGCGGGCAGTCGGCGCCCCTATACGCGGGTTTCAAGGGGCGGCAGGAGGGGTCATCCGCTGGATAAAGCTTGCAAACGATACCGCTGTCGCCGTCGATCAGCTGGGGGTGCGACAGGGTTCGGTAGCCGTGTACTTGGACGTATGGCACAAGGACGTACCGGAGTTTTTACAGCTCCGTACCAATAACGGCGACGACCGTATGAAGGCGCACGACGTATTCCCTGCGGTGTGTTGCCCCGACCTCTTCTGGCGCACCGTCGATGAGGACATCAATGCCCCGTGGTACCTAATGTGTCCGCACGAAGTCCTCACGGTAAAAGGCTACGCGCTGGAAGACTCTTACGGTGAAGAATGGGAAAAACGCTACAAGGATTGTATCAATGATAACCGAATTTCCAAACGGGAAATCCCGATAAAAGAGCTGGTGCGCCTCATCCTGAAATCAGCGGTAGAAACCGGTACGCCGTTCATCTTTAACCGCGACCATGCGAACCGCGCCAACCCCAACGGGCATAAGGGTATGATCTATAGCTCCAACCTCTGTACCGAAATTGCACAGAATATGAGCCCGATCGAGACGGTGAATACCGAAATCAAAACACAAGACGGGGAGACTGTGGTTGTAACCGTTACAAAGCCCGGCAATTTCGTCGTCTGTAATCTTGCTTCACTTGTACTCGGCAATATCGACACCGATAACGAAGCTGAGCTGGAAGGTGCCATAGAAGCGGCGGTGCGTGCTTTAGACAATGTAATCGATCTCAATTTTTATCCCGTACCGTATGCAAAGATCACCAACGAGCAGTACCGCGCTATCGGCTTAGGCGTTTCGGGCTATCATCATTTACTGGCAAAAAAACACATTGCGTGGGAAAGCGAGGCGCACCTCCGCCTTGCCGATGAGTTGTTTGAAAAAATCAATTACTACGCAGTGCAGGCGAGTATGCGGATTGCGCAAGAAAAAGGCACTTACAGCCTCTTTGAAGGCAGCGATTGGCAAACCGGTGCGTATTTTGAAAAACGCGGCTATCATTCTGAACAGTGGACAGCACTGCGGGATGCAGTTGCCCAACACGGTATGCGGAACGGCTATCTGTTAGCGGTCGCGCCTACCAGTTCAACCTCGATTGTCGCGGGCACCACCGCCGGTATCGATCCCATTATGAAGCGTTATTTTTTGGAGGAAAAGAAAGGCTCGTTGGTACCCCGTGTTGCCCCTGCCCTCTCGCTCGAAACCTATTGGTTGTATAAAAACGCCCACACCATTGATCAGCTCTGGAGCATCCGCGCCTGCGGTCTCCGCCAGCGTCATATCGATCAGGGACAATCCATGAACTTCTACATTACCAACGAGTATAGCTTCCGGCAGGTGCTCAACCTCTATGTTGAAGCATGGAAAAACGGCATAAAATCCGTCTATTATGTCCGCAGCCGCTCCCTCGAAGTGGAAGAATGCGAAAGCTGCAGCTCGTAGCGGAAACATATTCAACGATTGCTCATCTTTCACATAATTGGTAAGCAAATCGGTTGCAGCAAATACTAAAACTCGCTATAATACGCGCTATGATTTTTCCGTTAAAAGAATTGATTGAATTCAAAGGCAATATTTATGAAATTACCTGTGCTGCAACACGGCGCGCTTTTCAGCTGGTAACTATTCAAGATCCGATACTCGAAGAAAACAACGATAAGGTTGTGTGCACTGCAGCGTCGCAAGTGTTTACCGGTGCTATCGACTATAAAATAGAATACCGCCCCGATCATTCCTAATTCTTGATATCGACACATACCATTCCGGTCGCGGTTATTTTCGGGGCTACCGCCTGCGGGAAAACCGCGCTTGCCGCTCATCTTTTTACTTCTCCTGTTAACTCCATTAAAGCAGAGATTATATCTGCCGATTCGGTGCAGGTATATCGCGGTATGCCGATCGGTTCGGCTCAGCCTTCGCAAGAGCTTCTCGATACGCTCCCCCATCACCTCATCGGGATATGTAACCCTTCCGAAGAATTTTCCGTAGCGGACTTTGTACGCAGCGCGGATGCACTCTGCCAGGACATTGCAAGCCGCGGCAAACTGCCGGTTGTGCTTGGCGGGACGGCTTTTTACATTAAACATTTTATGTACGGTATGCCGGTTACCCCGCAGGCGGATCCGGTTTTACGTGCACAATTGCAGGAACGGATGCAGCGTGTCGGCGCCGCGGCAATGCACGCGGAACTTGCGTCTTTTGACCCCACATCGGCAGCCAAGATCCACATCCATGACGAATACCGTATCATCCGCGCGCACGAGGTGTATTGCGCCTCAGGGCGGCCGCTCAGCTCATTCGAGCTGTCGTACCGTTATCGCGAGGGTTTCCGCTTTTGTCCGATATGTTTAGACCGCCCTCGCGATGAACTGTACCGGCGCATCGAAATCCGTGTCGATGAGATGTTTGTGCAAGGATTGCAACAGGAAATTGCGCAGCTCGTTTCCGAAGGGTGTACAGCCGAATATCCTGCAATGAAAGCAATCGGTTACCGAGAGTTTTTTGAGCTTTCCCCCGATGCGCCGGCGGCCGCCCCACTCGATGCGGTGAAAGACCTCATTAAGCGCAACAGCAAACGGTACGCCAAACGGCAGCAAACCTTTTTCCAATCCTTTCCGAATATTCACCGCATCGATATGACCGACTCGAAAAGCGAACAGCAAGTCGTAGAGATACTTCAGCAACTCTGTTATAGAGGATCTCTAGGAATACCAAGGTCTCTCTAAAAACTCGGTTAGATTTTTTGCCGTCCTTATCGGTTTTCGGCGTCAATTTTCAACATTCGTTTTCGATTGCCTTGACTAAAGCCGCAAAATAAATTACTATAGTGCTTTCTTGGGCCTATAGCTCAGTTGGTTAGAGCAGCGGACTCATAATCCGCGGGTCGCCGGTTCAAGTCCAGCTGGGCCCATTCTCCCCTCACAACAATTTCTACAAGTAACACCGGAGCGGAACCTACAGCATTGCGCTGTAGAGAACTCACGATTTTCTATCCATTTTTATAAATTGCAAATCGATTAACGTAATCTACTATTGGGAATCTTTGTTCCGGCAAGCCGAATCAGCTCTTCTGTTTCAGCCTGTGTATATGGACGGATTGTATTCCATGCGGGATTAAGACAGTTCCCCGGCAAAAAGGGAGCAAAAAACCATGCGGCATCGGAAGGGAGCAATGCTGAAATAGCGCGTATATCCTCGGCGGCTACAAGCGGCGGTACAAGAACAGTTCTATATTCGATTTCTACCGGCCGTCGGAACGTGTGCTTTTCCTGCAAAATCATCAGAGTCCGTTTCAGTGCAGCTTCAGGCTGTTCAGCCGACGGCTCAGTCCCTGCCGGGCAACAAAATTTGAGTTCATGATAACGGGCGGGAGCAGTCTTGATATCAACGGCTATCATATCCGGACAGAGTGCGTCGTCATGCAGGAGGGAATACATCTTATCCGGCAGTAAACCGTTTGTATCAAGCTTAACGGCAAGCCCTGCCTTTCGTGCCCGTAGAATAAGTTCCGGTAAAACCGGAGACAGGAGTGCTTCACCGCCCGAAATAACAAGTCCATGCAATACCGGCTTCCGCTTTTCGATATGTTCATAAACCGCTTCGATCGGTACGTAATCATTCATACCGCCCTGCAATGACTTACCGGCAGGACCTTCCGAAACGGACGCACATACAAGCTCACCGTTATAGCAATACGGGCAGCGCAAGTTACAGCCGGGCAGAAAAACCGCAGCAGCAACCTTGCGCGGATAGTTGACAAGTGTGGTTTTCTGCAGACCGACATTCATAGCTTACGCGATAACCGCTTCAACCGTATATGGAGTTAAGTGATACGCTTTAAGATCGGCAACCGAATATGCACGGGAAAGTTCTTTTTCCGATTCATTATACATGATAACGGTAGGACAGGATCGAACGCCGTGCTTTGCAGCTGCTTTAATACCTTCTTCGGTGTCGGCATCGATATAATGGATGTCAATACCGAGATTATTGCAGTAATCCTTAACAGGTGGACAGTTGGGACACGTCTTCCGCGTATATACCTCAAAAAAGGCAGGATATTGAATTGATGTTGTTCCCGTATCAACTACGGTACTTTTCCCTGCATAGAGGGGCGTTTTAGGATTTTCGTGTTCGAACATTTTCCGCTCTGAAAACTCTTCGCGCTTGCCCTTATTCCAGTTACGGACGGAACGGTAATAACCGACTATGCGTGCATATACTTCCGTTGTAGAACCGTGTACATTTTGCAGCTCAGACTGTGCAGCTGCAATATCAGCATTGATTGCTTCTCTTGTTCTCATGGTATCTTACCCACCTTTATAAAGATATATTTCACTATATGAGTTTATCCATATAGTGTTAATTATGCTTACATTTGTAATAATACCCCCATATATAGTGTATGTCAAGTAGTCAAATAAAATCCCTCTTTGCCGTAAAACTCGATGTCCTATAGTTGACCAAGTATCGGTTTTCATGTACTATAGCCTGTATTTTATTCTTGTAGGAACATCCCTAAAAGCAGGTGTTTTTAGTAGTTCCCACCATAAATAATTAATTTCAGGGAGGATTAACGTGAGCGTAAAAATCAGACTCAAGAAATTCGGAACAAAAAAGCGTCCGTATTACCGCATCGTGGTACAGGATGTCCGCGAACCCCGTGATGGTAAAACCATCGACGAAGTAGGCATCTATCATCCTATTGAAGCGGAAGATCAGCAGATTGCTTTTGATGCCGATAAAGTACGCGGTTGGCTTAATAAAGGCGCTCAGCCGACCGACACGGTTCGTCACTTGCTCAACAAAAAACAATTCACGTTATAGGTCGGCTATCGAACATGGAACGTGATTTAGTCGAGTACATTGCAAAATCGCTTGTTGATGATCCCAGTGCCGTTTCCGTATCGGAAAAAGAGACCGACCGCGGTATTGTGCTGGAATTGCGCGTTGCAAGCGGTGATGTAGGAAAGGTAATCGGAAAATTCGGAAGGGTTGCTCAGGCAATTCGGACGTTGCTTATGGCATCAGCCGGCCGGAGCGGAACCCGTTATTTGCTGGAAATTCTTGATTAATGGACTGGCTCATAACCGGTAGGATTCGGGGTACATTCGGTCTTGAAGGCTTCCTTAAAATTGAAAGCTGTTCGGGCGAATATGAACATTTTCTAAACTTTAAAGAGATAAAACTGCAGCTTCCATCCAAGGGGACGGAAACACAGCCCCCCGATCTATTCTATCAGGTTGAAGAGTGCGTTGTCCGCAATACGGACGCGTTATTAAAACTACGAGGTATCGATTCGCCCGAAGCGGCAAAGAAGCTGCACGGAGCGGATATATTGGTTCCTCGCGATATGGCTTGCCCGCTCGAACGCGGCGAGTTTTATATCAATGATCTTTGTAATTCTGACCTTGTGTACAAAGGAAATTCTGTGGGTACAATTGCAGATGTAGTGGAAGGCGGAGGCGGATTGTTATTGGAAGTCTCCGAGGCTGCAACAGGCAGAACCGTGTATGTTCCGTTTCGTTCTCAATTTATTGGAAAGATAAATATACCGGCAAAGCAGGTTGAGCTTATGCACCGCTGGATTCTCGAATGAGATTCAATGTGCTGACCTTGTTTCCCGAAATACCCGCCGCCTTTTTCGAATCGTCGATCATGGCGAAGGCGGTTGAGCGGGGGCTTATTACCTACAATCTGGTGAATATCCGCGACTTTGCTTACGACAAGCACCGAACCTGTGATGATCTAACCTACGGCGGCGGGGCTGGAATGCTCCTATTGCCGCAGCCACTTTCGCTCGCGCTCGATTCCGTACAGGCTGCCGAAAAACGGGTTATCTATGTAACCCCTTCCGGTAAACCCTTGACGCAATCACGTGCAGCGGAGCTTGCACGAGAACAAGAACTCGTGTTTATCTGCGGCCGCTACGAAGGAATTGATCAGCGGATCATCGACGAATACGTTGACGATGAAATTTCGCTCGGCGACTACGTCATGTCCTCAGGTGAACTTGCTGCACTCGTAATAATAGACGCGGTGTACCGCTTGATCGACGGCGTTATTTCCCGCGAATCCCTTGAAGAGGAGAGCTTTTCCGACGGTTTGTTGGAATACCCCCAGTACACACGGCCGCAGATATTCAGGGACAGAGCAGTTCCTGAAGTGCTTCTGTCCGGCCACCACGAACACATTCGTAAATGGCGGCTTGAACAGCGGATTAGAAAGACGCTTGCCATGCGTCCCGACTTGCTGACAGCAATCCGCAGTTCGCCTGAATGGACAAAAGAAGCGGAACTTATTTTACAGGAGATAACAAATGGCAGAGAATTTAATTCGTAAGATTGAAGAAAAACAAAAGATTGTCGAAAAACCTTCTTTTAGAGTAGGCGATACCGTAAAGGTGCACTTCAAAATTATTGAAGGGAAAACCGAACGTATTCAGATATATGAAGGCTTGGTGCTGTGCTTTAAAAATGCCGGTATCGGCCGGACATTCACGGTAAGAAAGAACTCTTACGGCGTTGGTGTTGAACGCGTATTCCCGCTCCACTCACCGCGTATCGCAAAGGTGGAAGTTGTACATGCCGGTAAGGTACGCCGCGCCAAGCTGTATTACATCCGCGAGAAGATCGGTAAGGCGGCAAAGATTAAGACACTGCTGCAGAAAAAGAACTAGCGAATATGCAAACCGTAGCGGAACGGCCGGCGCTCATTATCCCGTTAAGACGGAACACTGCGCTTAACAAGGCCGTTCTTTTACACGGGAATACCGCGGCAGGTTTTTCCGAAAACGAACCGGTAACGGTTCGGGTACTGTCTATCCTTAAAAACAATATGATACGGATTGCCGTCAAGGGAACCGTATTGCAAGCACAGACGAAAGCTCTTCCTCAAGACATTCGAGAAGGAGCTTTTTTATTGATGCGTGTTCATATTGCCGAGAACACGGTGGTACTAATACCGTACCAAAAATATGTACCGCAACCGCTGCCCCATGGCGATGTATTCACCCAGCTCGGCATACCGCAGTCAGATCTTACAGCAGCACTCATTGCTTTTTTTCGCCAAAATGAACAACCGCTTCAATCCCGTCCACTGTTAAAAATTCTTTCATCGCTTCATGTTTTTGCCCCGCACGAAAAAAAGGCCGCTTTTGCTGCTGCCCTCCTCTACTCTCGCGGTATTGAACCTTCACCGCAGCTGATTGCACAATGCCTTGCAGCGCTTTTCCGACTTCCCGCTCAACAAGCAGAAATCGCTGACGAGGAATGGGACACACAAGACCTTTTCCGTTTTCTCAATCATGTAAAAGCCGGTAAAAACCATTGGGTCGTATTCCCGTTTGAAAAACGACTCGACACACTCTGGAAGGGATCGGCCGCTTTCCTACTTGACCTGCAGGATACCGTGTGCCGTGAATGCTGCCTGAGAGTACGAAACGAAGAAAAGCAGGAATCATGGACGTTTACACTCAAAAACAATACCTGCCTTTTTTCCTATCAGGGAACAGCAGCACTTCCAGCACAGAAACGAGAAGCACTCACGGCATTGCTGCAGGATTGTCTGGAATCCGCAGGAGTTACGTCATATACCGTACACTATGCCGATGGTAATATAGAAGAAAATCATGCTCTTGCATCAATTGATATATCAGTGTAGAATGAGCTAGGAGTGGGTATGACTTTTTTATATTACCGTAAAGATGAAAAGCGATAATATGAGCAAAGTACGGGATTGTTCGGTAGCATTGTCATATACATTCGGAGAGAGTGTTCCGCTGATCACCGCCTCAGGACGCGGTGCGGTTGCTCAAAAGATACGGGAAATTGCAGATAAATGTCATATTCCCCTTATCAATAACCCTCTGTTGGCGGAAGTGTTGGTTGAAGCTGAAATAGGCTCTTGTATTCCAGAAGAAACGTATCAAGCGGTTGCCGCTCTTTTTGCATTTCTTCAAAAAAAGGATGGGATAATCGGTGCTTAGGCGAATTAAGGTAGAAGATTTAAAAGAAGGCATGATATTTTCAGAGCCGCTTTTCTTTGATGACGGTAAGAACAAAGTCCTCGGCAAAGGATATCCGGTTTCTGAACGTGAACTATCGGTATTAAAGCAATGGAAAGTGCCTTTTGTTATGACAGCCGGTAAAAGCATAAAAAAAAGAGCAGAAGTAGCTGAATTGGTTGAAGAATTAGATGCACTACCTGATGAAGGAGCTCCTACTACCGCTAAGTCTGCCGGTAAAAATGCTCAAAAGAAAACAGCAGAAGAAAATACCATTTTACAGTTACCGGATATTTTAACGCACAGCGAACTGTATACCGAATATTTGGCAATTATCCTCACATTGGATATTTTTTTAACCGAGGTAAAAAAAGAAAACCCTTATCCCCCCGGCCAATAGATGGAATAGCCCTGAGGCTCCATAATTTACTTGCAGCCGATAGATCGCTCGCTGTTTCATTTATCCTATCGGCCCAAATTCCTGAACGAGATATGGCAAAAGCCCTCGTTGATACTGCTATTTTGGCCGAAACCATTGCAAAATTTATGAATCTGCCGGAAGATTATATTGATGATATAGTACTCGGCTCTCTATTGCACGATTGCGGTATGCTGAGAATTCCGGGTACCATTTTAAATAAGAAGACTGCGCTTTCCGATACCGAAATGCAGACTGTTGCAGCCCATACCGTCTATGGCTATAAAGCTGTATTATCGGAATTTGTGTATACCGAACGAGTCGCAATGCTTGTTCTTGAGCACCATGAACGCTGGGACGGCAAAGGATATCCTAATGGACTTGATAAAGATTCCATCGAAATAGGTGCCCGTATTATTGCTGTTGTAGATGCCTTTGTCGCAATGACCGCACGGAAGGCGTATCGCAGTGCATTACTCGGTTACGATGCAATGAAAACCCTCCTTGCAGATAAAGGCCGCCGCTTTGATTATGAAGTTATCAAAGCGATGATTCAGAGTATCGGCGTATATCCTATCGGCTCAATAGTATTAATGAACGACACCTCCATCGCACGTGTAGTCGGTATAGACCCCGAAGCCCCCTTACGGCCGCTGATTAGAATCCTCATCGATGAAAGCGGGCATCTGTATCCTAACAATAAGGGCAAACTCATCGATTTAAAAGAATACAAAAATACTTTTATTGTCAAAGCGATCGATCCGTTGCAGTATCAGCAAAAAAAATGATGGAAGAACGGCTGGGGCCGGCAGGTGAGACATTCGCAGCAAAATGGCTTGAACGGCAAGGGTATTCCATCATTGCCCGAAACTGGCGAACAAGAACAGGGGAAATTGACATCATAGCAGAAAAGGACGAAACGCTTATCTTCTTTGAAGTAAAAACATTACCCCATACGCAGCTTACGGACTTGGATATCATTGTCGGAAATAGAAAACAGGAAAGGATTTGTAAAACCGCTAAATATTTTCTCTTAACTCATCGAAAATATAACAAGATGCATATACGGTTTGATGTTCTTGTGTTGCCGTTTGATCCGCGAACGATAGACACAGCTGAGCCTTTGCATCTAGAGAATGCTTTTGAGGATTATGTATGAATGTTGGCGTGTTTCCAAAGAAAGAGCGGTATACCCCCCGCAAATACTTTACCGAATCCGATTTTCGCGAAATGGAAACAAAACTCAATGATAAGGCATATATTCAAGCTGCGATATACCGATTAGCATCGATATTGACCGAACAGATGATGTATATGAAGGATGAAGAATAATATGAATAATAGGCGGGGACATAGAAAAGAAAACCGTTATACAGAAAATACCACGGTGAATAATAAACCGCATATCAGCTCACAACACGAGGAACCTACCGAACTTTTTACCTGTACACGGTGCGGCAAACCGATCAAAGATTTAAGCGCCGCATTAGCGGATAAAACAGACGGCAAGCCTGTACATTTCGATTGCGTATTGAATTTTTTAAAGCAAAACGAAGTCTTACACGAAAATGAAGCGATTTCGTATATCGGTCAAGGCAGATTTGCCGTTATCAAATACGCTTCAATGGTAACGATGAAAGAATTCACTATCGTTAGAATCATCGAGTGGGAAGATAAAAACCAGCGCGCAGAATGGCGCGGCACCATTGCCGACCGTTTCAGCTTAATCGATTAAGTGAATAGCCTTTCCGTAAGCCTTTTGAAAATAGGAGTCTGAGGCTGTTGGGTGCTTTCCTTACTGTGCGAAATTTTCCCAAAATTTCGCACAGTTTATTTCAGAAGAAGGGCAAATGCATCAGACGAATAAAGACAAATTCTGCGAAATTAAGAGGCTGTGAGACCATTTGAACCGCAAAGGTTCAATTCTGGTTGAACAGCCTCTTAATTTCGCAGGGCTGTAAAAAATACTCTGATGCGTTTATCCTAAGCATTAAAGAACGATATTTACCAACTTATTCGGAACCGTGATAACCTTTTTAGGCTGTTTATCGCTGAGGAAGCGCTGTGCGCCTTCCGTTTTTAAAGCGAGCGCTTCAAGCTCTGCCTTAGGCAAATCAACGGCTGCTTGAAATTTATCGCGCACCTTTCCGTTGATTTGCACGACAATCGTGCACTCGGAATCGATGCAAAACTTTTCGACAAACATCGGCCACTGCGTATATGCAATTGTTTCCGTATGCCCTAACTTCTCCCACAGCTCTTCGGCAAGGTGCGGTGCGTAGGGCGCAAGCAGCTTGACAAATGCCTCCCATGCAAAGCGGGGCACGGTCTGATATTTTCCGAGCGTATTGACAAAAATCATCATCTGGCTGATTGCCGTGTTGAAGTTGAGCGATGCAGTATCTTCGGTTATCTTTTTAATGGACTTATTGAGGAGCTTGGTAATTTCCGCATGTTCCGGCATACTCATGTCGTTCACCGGACAGGAAATAAGCTCTTTTTCGGAAATAGCCCAGATTTTCTCCAAGAAGCGGAAAATACCGATTAGCCCTTGCGTGTTCCACGGCTTGGACATATCGAGCGGCCCCATGAACATCTCATACATACGGCACGAATCGGCACCGTATTGAGCGATCATCTCATCAGGATTGATGACATTTTTTAAGCTCTTCGACATCTTTGCGATAACCCGCTTCAACTTTTCGCCGGTACTCTTTTCTTCAAAAGCATCATCACCGGTCTGCACAACCTCATCGACCGGCACGAGCGATCCGTTTGCACGCTGATATGCAAAGGAGGTAATCATCCCCTGATTCACCAACCGCATGAACGGTTCTTTGGTATGCACCACGCCTAAATCGTACAGTACCTTGTGCCAAAAGCGGGCATAGAGGAGGTGGAGTACCGCATGTTCCGCACCGCCGACGTAGAGATTAACAGGCATCCAATACGCTTCTTTCTCCTTGGCACAAAAACTGTGTGCATTATGAGGATCGAGATAGCGGAGATAGTACCAGCAGGAACCCGCCCATTGAGGCATGGTGTTTGTTTCGCGGTGGGCAGGGGCTCCGCAGTGCGGACACACGGTATTCACCCATTCGGTGATTTTAGCAAGCGGGCTTTCTCCCGTGTCGGAAGGGGTGTAACTGTCCGTTTCAGGCAAGGTAAGCGGTAAATCCTTTTCGTCCAGCGGAACGACGCCGCATTTTGGGCAATGCACCAACGGGATAGGTTCTCCCCAGTACCGCTGTCTGCTGAACACCCAGTCGCGGAGCTTATAATTAACGGCCTTTTTTCCGAAGCCGTTAGCGGCAGCGTAGTCGGTAACACGCTCTATCGCTTCCCGCGTCGGCAGTCCGGTAAATTCGCCTGAATTTACCGCATATCCGTCGGCTGCGGTACATGCTTGCGGTACTGCGCAGTAATCGCCCGCCGCTCCCTTTTTCTTCCATTCAGCTTCTGAGGCAACCGTCTGAATAACCGGCAGTGAGAAAACTTGAGCAAACTCCCAGTCGCGCTCATCATGCGCCGGAACCGCCATAATGGCGCCGGTTCCGTAAGAAACCAAAATATAATCGGAAATCCAAATCGGAATAGGTTCTTTTGTCAGCGGGTTTACCGCATAGGCACCGGTAAAGACGCCGGTTTTCTTTTTTGCAAGTTCAGTCCGTTCAAGGTCGGTTTTCTTTGCCGTCTCGTCAATATACTGCTGCACGGCGTCTTTTTGCGCCCCGCTGACAATGCGCATGACGAGCGGGTGTTCCGGAGCAAGCACGAGGTAGGTTGCCCCGAAAATAGTATCCGGCCGAGTGGTATATACGGTAATCTTTTCGCTTTCATACGGAGCGGCAAGGTGAAAGTCTATTTCCGCTCCGGTGCTTTTGCCGATCCAATTCCGCTGCATCATCTTAACGGACTGAGGCCAATCCAGTTCTTCCAAGTCCTCAAGGAGTCGCTCCGCATACGCAGTAATCTTGAGCATCCACTGCCGGACATTCTTGCGGACAACCTGTGTGCCGCACCGTTCGCAGCAGCCTTCTTTCACTTCCTCATTCGCAAGGCCGGTTAAGCAGCTCGGGCACCAGTTAATCGGCGCTTCCGTTTCGTAAGCCAAACCTTTTTTATACAGCTGTAAAAATATCCACTGTGTCCAACGGTAATAGTCCACATCCGAAGTTGCAAGCTCGCGATCCCAGTCGTAGGAAAAACCGAACGCCTGTATTTGTCTCCGGAAGGTATCGATATTTTCTTTTGTCGTAATACGCGGGTGAGTACCGGTCTTAATTGCGTAATTTTCCGCCGGTAAGCCGAAGGAGTCAAACCCCATCGGGTGCAGTACCGCGTATCCGTTCATGCGGAGGTACCGGCAATAAATATCGGTTGCCGTATACCCTTCCGGGTGCCCGACATGCAAGCCAGCTCCCGACGGATACGGAAACATATCCAATACATACGCCCGTTTTTCCGGCGGATAATTTTCATCTTCGGTTACTTTAAACGTCTTATGATCTTTCCAATATTTCTGCCATTTTTTTTCAATATCGCTAAAAGGATAGGACATTATATAACTCCTTTGTATAAAACATGTTAGAGGTTTTCCTTAGGTTGAGTTTACGATAACATCTATTATAGAAGAATTATTTTTTTACTGTTGGTTTTGGTGATACCGAACACCCGTAAAATATTCTCTGCGGTATAATCCGAATGGGCTAATTTATTGTAATAATCTGCAACGGTCTGCAACTCTTCTTGAGAATCATCATAGACAGCAAAAGCCGCTGCACTACGGAAAGCGCCTGCCTCAAGTAATTCCGTCAAAGTCTTACTGCTATTTTTAGTACGCCGTTCTTTATCGACCACCGCAGCCGCACTGTCATATCCGATCGTACTGATAAAATCATTTTTTGTCATATTACACTCCTGGTTTAAACCTTTTTAAATCCTTCCTTCGAAACGCCGCAGAGCGGACATACCCACGTATTGGGCAAATCTTCAAATTGAGTACCGGGTTTAATGTTACCTTCAGGATCGCCGGTATTAGGATCATACTCATAACCGCATAAATCGCATACATATTTATCCATACCCCACTCCCTTTTCCATAATGCTTTAAGTATGACCAATACTATACGAGTTTTACAGCGGTTTTACAAGTAGGAGCAGAATACGGAAGCGGCGGCTATATAGAGAAGTATTAGAACCTCTGCAAATGCGGCTTGCTTTTTAGGTCTCTTTTTCTTATAGTAACATCCTTATGAATATCCTCGAAAAATTTTATAGCGATGCACGACGACGAACGGAAAAATTATCTGATCCTGCATTCCGGCAAGAACTGTGTACATTTTTTGTTCAAACAATCCGCAGTTACGATAAAAGCCTACTTCCATTAGCGGAAGATTCGGCTGAATACTGGCTACGCACGCATCTACAAGATACAAAAGAAGACGCCGTCAACTGGTTCTATACCGTCTTTGCCCTCTTTGACGACAGCTTCGGCAGCGATATGGATTTTTCTGATGAAGATTGGGAAGAACTGCACGCAATTGTTTCGGCAGCGGCGGAAACACTCGATATGCACACCGTAAGCGCCATTATGAGCGTTATGGTTGAACGGAATAAGCTGGAATAGGAACGGTATTTGTGATACGGGATTTTTGCTGCATAGAATATGAGCACTGTACCGCCTGTCCAAAGCGCTGCGGGGTAAATAGGAACGCCGGAGAGCGAGGTTTTTGCGGAGAAACGGCGGAGCTGCGCATTGCATGGGCAGGGTTACACTTTGGAGAAGAGCCTCCGGTAAGCGGAGCGGGCGGTTCGGGAACGATATTCCTTACCGGCTGTAATCTCCGCTGTGTTTTTTGCCAAAACTTTCAAATTTCGCAAGAGGGTATGGGACGTGCCGTAACGGAACAGGAATTTATCGAAATATGCCTAACACTCCAGAACGCGGGAGCGGAAAACATCAACATCGTTACGGGCAGTCATGCGGTGCCGGCTTTGGGGGCAGGGCTCCGAGCCGCAAAGCAGCACGGTTTAACTGTTCCTGTCGTGTGGAACTCCTCCGCCTATGAAACGGCGGAAGCGCTCGAATCGATTGCAGATACCGTCGACGGATGGCTGCCCGACCTCAAAACGCTTAATCCCGAAACATCCCGCCGTGTTTTTGCCGCTCCGGATTATCCCGAACAAGCCTGTGCTGCAATCGAGACAATGGCACGGCTTTCTCCCCTCAACCTTACCCCGCCCGATGAGCAGTATCCGTTCGGTAAAATGCTGTCAGGCGTTATTGTCCGGCATCTTGCGCTTCCGGGAAAATTAGAGGATTCGCAAGCGGTACTCCGTTGGTTCGCTCAAAAGCTTAAAGGCAAGGCGCTGCTTTCGCTGATGACTCAGTACACGCCCATTACGGCAAATCCGAAAGCACGGCGCATCGACGCTTTTTCCAACCGCTTACTCGATGAATCCGAGGATATCCAACTGCGTACCTTCCTTGAAGATTTAAACATCGACGACGGTTTTTATCAAGAATTGGTAAGCGACTTGGATTGGCTCCCCGATTTTAACCGTGTACATACCTTTTCTTCCGCACTGTCAAAACCGCTCTGGCATTGGAAAACCGGCTGGGTACATTAACATTTATTTTCAGCTGCATCCTTTAAGTTCCGTGGTAACGAAGTACAGTCTAACTTCGTTACCTCTGTTCTCCGGATGCCTAGGCGGCTGCGTGCCGTGCTTCTCTCCGCGCGAGTATGCGCTGGATAAAGATAGACGCAACAAAGATCCCGACGCCGGCAAGGTCGGTTAATAAGGCGCTGTCGATGAGCAAGAACGCTCCTGCAAGCATCAAGAGCCGCATGAAAATATTCACCTTAGTGTGGAAATACCCTTCTACAGCGGCGCTGATTAAAAAGACGCCGACGCATGCGGTAAGCGCAACCTGAATACCCTGCCAAATATTCGTATCCATTAATAGCAGCTGATTATTGTAGACGAACATATACGGAATAATAAAACCGGCGAGCGCCAGCTTAATGGATACAATTCCCGTCTTCATCGGATTACCGCCCGATATACCTGCTGCGGCAAATGAGGCAAGCGCAACCGGCGGCGTAATATTGGCGAACATCGCAAAGTAGAAGCAGAACAGGTGGGCAGCCAACGGCGCAATGCCGAGCTCTATCAGCGCAGGAGCCGCAATCGTTACGGTAATGATGTACGCAGGAATACTCGGTAAGCCCATACCAAGCAGCATACAGGTAACCATCGTAAAGACAAGCGTCAGCAACAAGCTCTTTCCGCCGAGCGAGATAATCGCACTTGCCATATTGATGGTAAAGCCGGTTAAGCTCGACACACCGATAACGATACCGACACAAGCACAGGCAATCGCAACCGATACCGTCGATTTTGCGGAAGCGACAAAAGCAGCCTCTATATCTTTTAAGCTCATGCGCGTTTCTTTTTTAAGCTGCGCAATAATGATTGTCAAAATGATGGTTAAAAAAGCACCTTTGATAACGGTATAACCGCTAAAGAACAGCATATACACCAAGAATAAAATCGGGATGGTCAGATGCCAGTACATTTTCAGCGTTTCTTTCACCTTGGGCAGCTGATCTTTCGGCATACCGTCGAGTTTGTCCTTCGACGCACGCAGCTGAATCTGGAAGATAATACCCAAATAGTAAATCAGCGCGGGGATAGCCGCCGCAACGACAATCTCTTTGTATTTAATACCGAGCGTTTCCGCCATAATAAATGCGGCTGCACCCATAATCGGCGGTAAGAGCTGACCACCTACGGAAGCAGTTGACGAAACCGCACCGGAGAATTCTTTGCTGTACCCGATTTTCTTCATAAGCGGAATGGTGAACGAACCGGTAGTAACGACATTCGCAATTGCAGAGCCATTGATACTTCCGAGCAAGCCCGCTGCAATAACTGCGACCTTTGCAGGGCCGCCTTTCGTATGCCCCGCCAAACCGATAGCAATGTCATTAAAGAATTTTCCCATTCCGCATTTATTCATAATTTCGCCGAATACGATGAATAAGAAAATGTACGTTGAAGAAACGTTGACCGACGTGCCGTAAATGCCTTCCGTATTGGAAAAGAGGTGCCCAATCAATTTAGGCCATTTAAAACCTCTATGCAAAAACAGACCCGGCACGTTTATCGGGATAAGCCCCTGACGAGCGCCCATCAGCGCATAAATCATAAAGATAATGCCGATAACCGGTAATGCCCAACCCGTAATCCGCCGTGCAGCCTCTATTACCAATGCAACCAATATGGTCCCCATGATAACGTCCGTCAGGTTTGCATCCCCTACCCTGTCAATGATAGCTTGATAATTCACCCACATGTAGACGGGAATGATAACGGACAAAATCATCAGTATGTAATCATACCATGCGATAACTTTTCTACTCGATCTTTTAAATGCAGGATAGATTGCAAAAGTCATCAACAAAATCATGCCGACGTGAATGGAACGATGGCGCAAGGTCTCCGGCCGGATATAGCCGGAAGCATACGCCAAATGGTAAAAGGTAACCAGCAGTGCTGTCCACTTGAGAATTTTTGTAAAAATCGGGTTAACAAAGTTTCGAGTTCTACTTTCCCGTTCAAATTCTTCCAAGAGAGCCTTTTGGTCTATTGTTTTTTCTGTAGCCAAGATGTACTCCTCAATGGGGCATCGCTATTCCGAAGGATACGAAGCAAATCTAATCACGTTTTTAGCGATTGCCCGATCATAATGAAGAAGCGGTACAGTCTTACGACGGTATCAGCGCTTCTTCTGTAAGCCTAACCGTATTTTTGCTCGCTGGGGAAGCTCTTCTCCCCGTATGAGCACGGTATCATTTATCGTGATGTTTTTGAGATGTTTTTGCGAATGGATCCAATTAAACTCTTTGAACACACTGCCTTCTATATTTTCCATATAGATAAACCCGTCCTCATATCGGTAGGTACAGTCCATCTCCGCCGGAATACCGGCGCCGAAACCTTGAACGGCAATGGTAAAAAGTTTAAACGTATGTTCATCGGTTACCCGATAAAATTCTTTCCATAAGACATGTTCAAACGAATGTTCCCACTCAAACGAAAGAACATCGCCTGTCTGCACTGTTTGAATGCAATACCGTTCTTTCGTTACCTGATTGGAAATTTCGATAGTCTCATCGGAGGAACAGCCTAACGGCAGCAGTACGGCGACAATAAGCAGGCACACTTTATGCAAGAATGCCCGCGTAGGCATGAGCCACAATGCAGCAAAAAGCCGTTCCATCCAACGTATCCGTTAATTCTGCGGAGTCTTAAAACCTTTTTCCTGCCAGAATTTTACAGCGCCCGGATGCAGCGGAATTTTCACATCCTCTACACCGAAGGACAAATCGATATGCTTATTTGCCGCATTGTGCGATGCTTTAATCGTCGAAATATTATCGAAGATAACAGTCAGCATATCATATACGACCTCTTCTGAAAGTTCGCTGTTTACCAGCATGATGTTATATACAAAAACGGTATTAACATCTGCAGTGTTGTTATAGGTATTTGCCGGAATGATCGTCTGTGAGAAGAACGGATACTTTTGAATCAGAGCATCCCGACCTGCTCCATCAATCGGAACAATTTCCATATCATAGCTGGTAGCAAGCTCCATAATCGTTCCATTCGGAAGACCGGACGTAACAAAAGCTGCATCGCACTGACCGTTTTTCATTTGATCGATTGCTTCACCGTATGACAGATAGTCAACCTTGCTATCGGCATACGTCATACCGTAGGCTTCATAAATCATACGGGCATTTAACTCAACACCGGAGTTTGCAGCACCGACGCCGACACGTTTTCCTTTCAAATCTGCAACGGTTTTGATACCGGATTTGCGCAGTGTTACGAGCTGTACATAATTCGGCCACAAACGCATACAAGCAGTCAGCTTAGGATTCGCTTTACCTTCATAGGCGCCGAAGCCCTTATATGCCTGCATAACGGAGTCCTGCATTGCGATTGCAAGCTCCGCTTCACCCTTCGAGATCATCGAAATGTTTTCGGCTGATGCGCCGGTCGCTTGTGAACTGGTATTATACCCAGCCGATTTTAATGCTTCTGCGAAAGCTCCGCCGATCGGGAAATAAATACCGCTTGTAGGGCCTGTTGCAACTGTGACAAACTCTTTTGTTCTGTCAAGGTGATGCTCGGATTTTTCGCCGCTGCCGCTTTTTTCACAGCCGATTGTTGTCATCGCAATCAATGCCACCATACACAGCAATCCGAAAGTTACTCTTACTGTTTTCATACCTTCTCCTATAAAAGTTTTTGCAGGATGTTTCAACATCCGAAAAAACTTTTAGCCATGCGCGTTACGCGCATCCGTAAATAATCGAGTTTGCAACGCAAACTTGAGATAAAAAGTACCGGCGCCATTTCAGACGGTACTTTTTATCATATCTCCTATAAAAGTCTTTTTCGGATGTTTCAACATCCAAAAAAACTTTTAGTCATGCGCGTTACGCGCATCCGCAAATAATCGAGTTTGCAACGCAAACCTTCTTTGATTATCTCTCTGTTTTAAACTTGCCTACTTCCAAGACAAGACCGTCTATACTTTGCTTATTTTTGACGGCAATTTCAAGAGACTCTTGTGCAGCCTCGTTGATTAGCTCCGTCTGCGAGGCAATATCCTCTATGTTTTCCCGTAAAATACGCGTTAAATCATCCAACCGTTTTGTTGCCGAAACAACCTTCTCACCGTCGGTAAGCATTTCACCGGAACCGCTCTTTACTTCGTTTGTCACGCCGGTAACATCGTTGATGATACCCCAGATAATTTTTCCATTTTCTTCCTGCTCATCCATCGCCTGCACCACCCCTTCAATAGAGGTGCTTAAGCCTTTGGAGTAGCCGGAAATGATATTAAACTTTTCAACAGCACCGGCAGCAGCACTCGCGAGCGTATCGATTTCAACAGAAAGATTCTTCAAAGTGATGGAAATCTTTTTACCCTGCGTACTGGACTCTTCTGCAAGTTTTCTAATCTCGGAGGCAACAACGGCAAATCCCTTACCGGCTTCTCCCGCATGAGCAGCCTCGATTGCAGCATTCATTGCAAGCAGGTTCGTTTGACTCGCGATGTTTTCTATTACGGCACCGGCCTCAATTAAATCGCCCGACGCTTCCGATATCCGCTGTGAAACCTCATTTGCTTTTACCAGTGTTTCGCGGCCATCGTTCGTAGCCGTAGAAAGATGACGAATAACCTCTCTGGTCTCTGCAACGTTTTCTCCTACGGTATCGATACTGTGAGACATCTTATCAAATGAAGATGAGGATTCGGTAACCATAGCGGCCTGTTTGCCGATACTTTCATCCAAGACTCTCAGCGTCGTTATGATGTGCTCGATAGCAGAAGCCGTACCGGATACGCTTTCTTCCTGTTCGACGAACCGATGTTTTAAATCTTCAATACCGGCAGTAATATTTGAAACAACCTCACTAACCGACATCATATTACTTTCAAGATCGGAACCGACCGCTTCCATCTCACGAGAGTCGATACCGATTTTTTGAATTGAATTTCTCAATTTCGCAATAGTCTGATTAAAGTATGATGACAATACACTCGTTTCATCTTTACCGCTCGCAGGCAGCTCTATGGTAAGGTCTCCCTCTCCCTGTGCAATATTTCGAAGCGCTGCAATAACGTGCTTGATGGGATGGGTGATATTCCGTGCAATATAGAAACCAAGCGCTATTGCAACTGCCAACTGAATTAACGCGATAAGAATAAATGTTTTAATCAAATTCGAAATATTCTCCGCCATAAACTCCGACACGGGAGCAGTTAAGAGGAGCGTCCAATCTGCATACCGCATCGACGCAACGGCAGATATATACTTAACGCCTTTTATTTCAGATACATTCACAGAGGACTTATGCGACGCAAGCGATTGTTTAAGAAACTGTGCATAGGCATTTGTCTCACTTCCGATTATCTCGCTGTAAATACTCTTATAAAGAATTTCGGGACGCCGATTTCCTAAGATAGTGCCGGACGAACTCACCAGATATGCAGTCCCGGTTTCACCGATGATAATATCGCTAATCAAATTTGAAAGCGCATCACCCAAAATAGTTGCGTTGATAACGCCGATGATTTTTCCCTGTAAATCACGCATAGGAATTGCAACGGTGAATATATACTTCCGGGAGGCAGAGGACGCCGCAGGTTCGGTAATTACATACTTTCCTTTACGCGCCGATTGGAACCAATCGGTACCGGCAACTTTTTCAACCGTGTTATCTGTCCGATAGAGCATACCGTCAAGCCCGCTGATACCGAAGCTGAGCCAGCCACGCTGCTTTTGCATCTGTATCTCATTCTTAAATAATTGTATTTTTTCTTGATATGGTATCGTTTCATCCTGAATGGCAGGCAAGTTGGAAAAAGCCTCCAATTTTCCGAAAAGCGCTTGGGAACGTTCGTCCAAAACTTTTGACGAATTTTTAACCAATTCCTTTAAAAAATATTCGGTATTATTCATGAGGGATACGGATGCAAGATATACCGCGACAATATAGACTACCAGCAAAATGAACACCGAAAAAAAGGCGAAAGCGGTTATCATCTTATTCCTAATTGAAAAAAATGAAAGTTTGCTCTGTGTATTTGAAACCGTATGTGCCATTATATTCTCCCGTAAAGTTTTTAGACGATGCCTTACTCTTTCAGCGTAGCATTGGAATCTCGCACAAAGCGGTTCAACGTAGCTTGAATATCATTTCCCGATGCAGCTTCTTTTAAAAGCGCATTCCAATATTCCCGCATCTTGGCAAAGCCGGTAATGTTATTGTAATACTGACCGAAAAAACGCTGAAGTACCGAATTATAGAGAATTTCGGCATCCTCAGTTTCTATTTGAATTTTAGAGCTTGCCGGAAAGCCACCGGTTGCGTTTATCAACTTAGGTGCCCATACTTCGTCGGTAGCGGCAAAATGAAGAAACTTCTTGGCTGCCTTAACTTTATTTACATTGCCGTTATTAAAGACACAAGCACCGCCTGCTAAAAATTCCAGAAGCGGAGCGCCGGCATTATTGGGGAAAGGCATATAGATCGGTGTAAAATCTTTTCCTTTATACCGCCGTTTGCCGTCATTCATTTTATTAAGCTGAGGAGAATACAAGATAGTATGCGCAGCTTTTGCGGAAACAAACATTGCAATCGCATCGTTTGAAGTAAGATCCTTTCCGTCGAGCAAAAGTCCCCGCTTCATTGCACGTACCGTCCAGTCCACATTCCGTACCGCTTGCTCAGAATTATAGATATAACTTGAATAATCTCCATTTAACAGATTTGCGTTTCCATAAAGGTTCACCAAAAACGCTCTGGTACCCTGGTCGCCGCCCATGTTCTTATAGTAGAAAACACCCGGGACAATTCCTGCCGGAAGCTTTTCTTTAAGGGCAGTTAAAAGCCTTTCATACTCTTCAACCGTCCACTGGCGGTCTCTCCGCTTATACGGCAGCAAATCGATAAGATGCAGATCTTCGAGCATTTCTTTATTGAACGCCATCGAAAAAGCACCTTCGTGCATCGGGTACATATAGGTGCGTCTATCTTTACCGGCAGAAACAGTCAAAAGCTCCGTCGTGATATACGGTTTTTCAGTTGCGAGAACATCATCAAGCGGTTCAAGCAGGCCCTTCCCCGCCCATCCGATAATTCGGCCGGGGGCATCATAAATAATATCGGGAGCCTTGCCTTCCGCTATGGCTTTTTCAATCTTTTCCGCTCCATCGGTAAAACTTATCAGTGTAAAATGTACTTTAATTGAAGGATTTTCTTTTTCAAACGCCGCGATTAAACTCTTTTCAAAATCGCCTTCGACACCGGTATCGGAGGTAAAATTAGGGAACGACCAAAATTCAATCTCCGCAGCGGTATCGGTTGTTTTAGCATTCATACATCCTGTACAAAACACCGCTAACAGCATAAACAGCACAGATACATTTTTTTGTAATAAATCGTGAAAAGCTTTCCTCATTACAGCACCTTGATATGTTATTTTACGAAGGTATTCATAAATCTGCGCATTTTAACATAAGCGGTAAAATATAACAATCGGTATCGATTTAATTGTTCACAGGCTCTCAAGCCCGTCCGTAATAATCTTTAAGGAAGCTGCGGTAGTATTCCGAAAAACGGTCTGCGGTAATTGCATCCCTGATTTCGGCAACCATTCGATGGAGGAATGCTAAGTTATGGTAGGTTGCAAGCATCGAATACAGAATTTCCTTACAGCGGAACAGGTGCCGCAGATACGCGCGGCTGTAATTCCGGCATACCTTGCAGGAGCAGCTCGGATCGATCGGGCCGAAATCGTATTCATATTCTTTCTTTTTAATTGAGATGGGCCCGGTACGAGTAAACAAGTTTCCGTTCCGCGCATTCCGCGACGGAAGCACGCAGTCAAAAATATCAACGCCGTTCTTTACCGCCTCTAAAATATAATCGGGGGTGCCGATACCCATCACATAGAGCGGTTTATGTTTGGGAACATGCGCGGCGGTAAAGGCCAAAAATTCCTTGTACACTTCCTCAGGCTCGCCGACGGAAAGACCGCCGATTGCGATACCGTGCGGATCACATTCCATAATCGATTCGATACTTCTGATACGGAGATCTTCAAAAAAACCGCCTTGTATAATCGGGAAAAGGCTTCCCTCGTACCCTTCCGTTTGATCCCATTCCCGCACCGCCCGATGCATCCACGCAGTTGTCAGTGTCAGCGCTTTTTCGGTTTCCTTTTTGGGAATACCGTAGGGGGAACAGATATCGAGCTGCATTTGAATGTCGCTGTTAAAGGCGGCCTGCACCTGTACCGCGATTTCGGGGCTTAAAAACTGCCTGCTGCCATCGATATGGCTCTGAAATGTTACGCCTTCTTCCTTAATTTTCCGTAGTTGAGACAGCGAGAATACCTGAAATCCGCCTGAATCCGTCAAAAAGTTTTTATTCCAGCCGGAAAACCCGTGCAGCCCGCCCGCCTGCTTGATAACGTCCATACCCGGCCGCAAAAAGAGGTGATAGGTATTCGCTAAAATGATTTCAAAACCTATTTCGTGTAAATCATCCTTGGTTATACCCTTTACCGTCGCCGCCGTTCCCACCGGCATAAAGGCGGGGGTTTGCACCGTACCGTGAGGCAGGCGTATCACTCCCGTGCGGGCAGCTAAACCTGCATCCTGATGTAAAAGCGTATAGATATTTTTTCGTTCTCTCATATTACAATCCTTTTAAATAGGCCGGCCTGTTGGCAGGCGGTAACGCACAATCTTCGAGCAATGCATCACTGGAATCGGCGGCAACCGTACTTTCCGCCGATTCGATTACCCCGATAAAAAAGCTGCCTTTAACCGATATGACTTGTACCCTGTCATGCTTATAGAGTACCTGTACGGGAAAAGCACCCCGCTCCGAAAGCTCCGCATCGGACGCGCTTACAGGAGTTTCAAGCGCTTTTTCCATAGCCTGTGCCACCGCCTCAGCTTCTTCCGATGAAAAAATCGGCAGCCAGTGATAAAACCTCACGTCAAACCACCCGGTCTGGGCAGCAGGAACAATCTCTAAGCCGGAAATACCGTAGATGGAACCTCCGCCCAGCAATTTGATAACCGCTTTTTTATAGTGAATGAGGTGCGCTTCCATATCGTGCTCCCGTTCCTGCTCCGGTGGAGCACTCGCAACCTGACTTCCGGCGACATTGCTCCCCGTTGCCGCATCGGCAGCAGGTACGGTATCAGCAGCAGGTACGACATCGGCACTCCGCGCAGATTCACAGAGGTTGAAGAACTCCTGAGGCGTGTAATAAATCTTTTTGCGCTCGTAGGCCTCGCGTGTTTTGCCGGTTACATACAAATGCACCATCAGACCGTCGTATAAGGCAGCGGCTTTGTTTTTGGTATAAGCGCCGATTATCGTTTGATCGAGTGTTCCGACGGCGGTATAAAAACCGCGTATTACCGCTTCCGCTGACATACCTGCCGTCTCAGGCGGTTTACGGAGATGCACTACCACCGCTGCCATTACGACAATAAGCGCGACACACAGTACCGCCGCTGCCGCAATTTTGCCGGAATTCCGTCTAACAAAGCGTTTTCGGCTGATGCGCTTCCGCGCCTTTTGAATAAAAGCATTGAGCGCCGCCTGCTGTTGTGCTGAATCCTCAGCTGCCTGTACCTCAGCCTCTTCGATTGGCGCCGCTTGCTCCTGCATACCGGCCTTCTGCGTGTTCGGCTGCTTCGCCGGTACTTCGTCTACCTGTATACCGGTGAAGAACGGCAGCGATTCATCGCAACAGCTGCAGAGCTGTTCTACAAACGGCAGTAGCGGCGCGGTACGGCAGTTAGGCATTATATCGCTGCCCGTAGTTTTTTCAAGACCGAGGCTCTTATATGCGGCGGATTTGGCACTACCATGCCGGCCCGTAGTTTTAGCACTCCCCTGCCCCGCAGCTGCCGATAACCCGTCATCGATAAGCCGCGCAAACTGCGGACACAGCGCCGGACAGCGGAGTTCAACCGGCACATAAATGCCGTCCCGTATATTCTGCACAAGCTGTTCCACCGCACCGTTGGCGCAAAAGTCATCCCCGTCTACCGCTGCAAACGGGACGGCGGCACTGTTAAAAGGCGGCGCTCCGGTTATACAGGCATAGCTGAGCGTTGCTAAGAAAAAGGACGCAGCATCGTTAAGAGGCACTCGTTCCGCATCGGGATGTACCCATGGATAATGGAAGCGGAGCGCCACCGCGGTTTCGGCAGTAACGCAGCGGAGTACTAATCGAGGCGGAAGCACGATAAGGTCTTGAGCGCCACCGTCCGTTCCTCTCTCCGCCAGCAAACACAAGGGGGCAGACATAGCTGCTCGGAAAAAAGCTTCGCTGACTGCGCCTCGTTTATACGCTGCGATAAGGTAAGAAAAAAGCCGGTATAACTTTCGTAATACAGCCTCTGCACGAAGAAGCGCCTGCGGATCACGGAACGCACCGGCAGCAGCATCCGTATCGAGACAAGCCAAACCGATAAGCGGTTGCGCTTCCTGCAGCAGCAACACAATCCCAACTTCATCCCGTCCTTTTTCCGTATTAAAAAACGTAACGGTTTCGTTAAGATAAAACTCCTGCACCGTCCCGTCAGAGGCGATACGCAAACAGGCGTCGTGAAGATAATCGGTAACAGCCGAATGCGCAAAAGCACGCGGCTCCATCCCCGAAGCAAGACAGCAATACGCCGCTCCGTTTATCTGATGTAGTATTATCGGACTCATATTTTCAAACATATTCTCCACCACGAAAAACAGGATTGAGTTTGTATCATAGCTGTTCTACTTTCCAGTCTCTAATCGTTCGTGTTACTTCATCAAATCCCGCACCGATCAATACAATCTTTTTTCCATCCGTCTTATACTGTGCGGCGTAGGCATTCTCTTTGATTTGCTCGAGTACATCTTCCGCAGTGCCGTTGCCACTCAGCTTAAACTCAAAAAGATAAACATTGTCCGCTGTATGCACTATGCAGTCTATTCTGCCTTTAGAGCAATGCTCTTCCGTCTGTACAAACTGCCCCATCAGTTTAAAAATAAGGTATACCGCTGTCTGGTAGTTTTGCTCCCGCAATTTCAGCTCTTTACTGCTAAAGTTGTCATACGAGATACCGGCAATAAGCGACTGCATCCGTTCCATAAAGCTATTCACATCACCCTTGCGGATGTCTTGTACAAACCGCCCAACCCATACCCCTGTTTGGCCGAACGGTACATCAGAATATGCAGGTAAAAGATTATTCAAAAAGCCGTACCGAACCTCATCATTCGGAAAGCCCAACCGATACAACCGTAAATCTTTTATATATTCCTTGATGGTTAAATATCCCGCTTGAAACAGAATTGGTAAGGTATCCTGTGCAATAGCTCGATACGTTTGCAAGCCTTCTTCATCCAGCTCAACATTTCCATCCAAGTCGGGGATATAATAGTGAGCTTCTTTGAGGTAATTGACTAAAAAAGTCGGTGTTCCCGTATTGAACCAGTAGCTTTTGATTTCTTTTTTCACAAAAGCACTCAAAAGGCTATAGGGATTATACATTCCCTCTCCTGCGGGATGGAACAGGTAACCGTCGTACCACTGCTTTAAGGCTGTCAATACCTCCGGATAGTCAATGTTCTGCCGCATTGCGAGTGTTTGTATATCCGGCTGGAAGTTTGCTTCAAGTTCTGTCTGACTTATACCGCAAATGCCGGCATAGTCTTCTTCCAGCGATATATCCCGAAGATTGTTCAAATCACTGAAAATACTAATCTTACTGAATTTAGTAACACCGATTAAAAAGGCAAAGCGGATATATTCATCGCAGGTTTTAATAACCGAATAAAATGCCTTGAGGGTATTGCGGTAATCTTCATTCAAGGCCTCATTTACGCCCATCGTTTGTAAGAGGGGCTTATCGTATTCGTCAACAAGAATGACTACTTGCTTACCGGTTTGCAGGTATGCGCCTTTCAAGAGTTTTTCAAAGCGTGAAGCAAAAAACGGTTGTGCTTCTTTCGATATCGAAATACCGTATAAAACCTCTGCTTCAGATAACATAACATTCAGCCGCTCATTTAAGGCACCGCTATCCGTGTATTTTCCGATATTAAAGTCAAAATACAGAACAGGATATTCCTGCCATGCAGATCGATTTTCTTGTAAAGCAAGTTCCTCTTCAGCTGTTTCAAGGTATAAGTCTTTGAATAACTCTTTTTTTCCAAGAAAGTATGCAGATAATGTCGAAAGGAACAAACTCTTGCCAAATCTCCGCGGACGGCTGAGAAAATAAACACGACTGCTTGTTACTAATTGAGTGATATACTTCGTCTTATCTACATAGAGATAACGGTCATTCCGTAATACCTTAAAACTCTGTACGCCGATCGGCAATTTTCGTGGAAAGTTCATGGAGTAAGTATAACAGGATTTGTCCGGTCAGGCAATTTCGATGTAAACCACCAACTAGGCATCTCTAAAAAACTGAGGTTTTTAGAAATAAAATACAGTGATACACCGTATATTTTCAAAAGGGCGTACTGTGGCTTATCTTCCACAACCGGTGAATTTTTTTATTCCGAAAATCTTCCGGTATCGATTGTGCGCTGATGTCCTGCACGGTGAAGAGCGTATTGTTGTAAATAAACTTATCCTCTCCCATGCTGCGATCCGGTCTATCCGAAAGTTCCGCCGTGTCAAAACGCAACGTTCGTGAATTGGTCGAAAAGTATAAAATGCCTTCCGCCGCCAATACCTGACAGCAACTGCGGATTAAATCCTGCCAATGCCGATTCACATCGAAGAATTGGGGCGCACGTTTTGAATTGGAAAATGTCGGCGGGTCGCAGATGATAATATCCCACCGTTCTTTCCGTTTTGCAGCCTGCTCCAGAAAAAGACGGACATCGCTTTGCACAAACCGGCAGCGTTCGGAATCGGCGACCCCATTCAGCTGAGCATTTTCAGCCGCCCATTGCAAATAGTTTTTTGACAAGTCAACCGAACAAACCCGCCGCGCTCCGTTTACCAGCGCATGGATAGAAAAAGAAGCAGTATAGCAAAAAAGATTCAACACGGACTTACCGGCAGCACTGTCGGCAACGGCAAGCCGAGCCGGACGGTGATCAAGAAATAAACCGGTATCGAGATAATCGGATATATTGACAAAGAAGCGGCACTTACCTTCCCGCACGATAATCCGCTTTCCGCTGTCCGCAATCTTTTCATATTGAGCTTCACCGCGCTGCCGCTTTCGGCATTTTTCATATACTTGCTCCGAAGGAATCTGTAAAGCAGTACATAACGCTTCCGCCAGCTCCGAAAGAGAAGCAACATTTTTATCTTCGTGCCTATAGACCTGCCGTTCATACTCGGTAAGCACGGCGAACAGCACTCCGGTTGTATCTTCAATATAGAGATCAACGGCAACGGGAATTTCGGGAATATCCCTATCATACAGCCGATAGGCAAAGAGGTTTAATCGCCGTGCATATTTTTTTAAATGCTTATACCGTTTTACGAGGCGGTTATAAAAAAGAGCCGCCTGTTGAGAATATTCGGAAGAGTTCATAGCAGTTTTACTACGGGACTTTAACGCATATACTCCTTAAAGTCCCATATACGTAAATTTTAAATCAACTAAGCTATTCGCTTGCTTGCTGAATACGGGTATTCATCATAACGCCTAAAAGCGCATAGCCTGAAGTAAGATCTTCCTGTTGAACAAGGACGTTATCGGGTACTTTGATTTTAACATTCGTAAAATTCCAGATTGCGTCAATACCTGCTTCTACCAATTGATCGGCAATCGCCTGTGCGCTGGGTGAAGGTGCAGTTAAAATTGCTAAGGCAGGATGCAAAGTGTTAATTTCTTCGGTCAATTTATTCATTGCAAAAATCGGAATACCATGAATTTTTTTTCCGATCTTACTTTTGTCACTGTCAAAAGCCGCACAGATTTCCAACCCGTGATCTCTAAATCCCTGATATCCGGTGAGCGCGGTACCAAGATTCCCTGCTCCGATAAGAATCGCTTTTTGCAAGGTATCCCAGCGAAGAAAATGCTCGATAGCTGAAATGAGATCTTCAACCGGATATCCTTTCTTCGGCTTACCGATAATGCCTGTAATAGCTAAATCTTTCCGTACTTGGATCGGTTCAAGGTGCAGCTCTTCAGCAATAACGGTACCGGAAATATAGGGGTATCCATCGGATTGGGCTTGCTTTACTATATGCAAATAGGACGGTAATCTTCTGATTGACGGCACTGCAGGTATCTTTAACTTTTTCATTCGACTCACCTTACTTGTTGAAACTCAAGGATCAATAGTTTTACAATCCTCTTTTATGATATAAGTAAAAGAATGAAAGGTCAAGCGGTAATAATTATCGTGTAAAATTGCCGGCGGTTATCAAATATATTGGAATCCGAAAATCGAAAACAATCGGCCTCTTGACACTTGCAAAAAAATAACTGACAATAAGTTGGTATTCTAGTAAATACCAACTTTGAACAAAGGAAGGGGGTCGTTACCATGCGGCACAAATTATTGATACTATCACTGGCTTTAAGCCTGCTTACTGCTCCGCTTATCTGCGCGCAAAATAAAGACGCTGCAAAGAAAAATGATAAGAACAGCGAATCCGACGGTATGATTACCGTCGAACAGGCATACCTCAATTCAATTGAAGGCGTTATGATTAAAGAAATGGTTGCCGCTGAAGGGCGCGATTCAAAACGGGTTGCCTTACAGTATATCGAAGAGGCATTGAATGAAGGCCGCCAATCGGAAGAAATTCAGGTAGCGTTAAGTACGTTAGCAACCGAAGGGCTTTCAACCGTTGTGAGAGAAGACGGCAGGGTAGTAAACAATTATCCGGAAATAAGACGCCGTGCATGTGAGCTGCTCGGACAAATGGGTACCGACAAGGCAAAGGATTCATTGATTACGGTTATGTACACCGATAATGAACCCTCCGTTATCACAGCAGCGGTAAAATCGCTCGGCGAAATCGGTAAAAATGACAATGATGAAGTATTCAATATGATTAACTGGATTGCCCGCAAATTCGATACGGTTAATCCGACAAGTTCGCTCGCGCTTGAAATCCTGAATACCTTCGAAAAGATGTCCGGCTCAATTATAAACAAAAAGGAAATGTTTGAGACGGTAATGCGTATTGCAAATAACTATAACTATGTAACTCCGGTAAGAACCAGAGCCTACGAAGTAATGCGCACCATTTCAAGTTCCAACTCCAATACGGATCAAAAAAAGAATAAGTAATTTCTATTGGTCTATTGATTCAGCCGGATGAGTGAATACCCCGTGCTTTACGCCGAACAAAGGGGATTGAATCCGGCTGTAATCGCCGGTAACTTGCTATAAAAAAAGCGTTGTAAATACTTTACAACGCTTTTTTTATGAAAATCTTTCAGAACATCGGGGCATCTCGAAAAACTTTGGTTTTTAGAGATATCCTTCTGTTTATTTAGCTTCAATAAAATCTATTTCGATTCCATTGGGATCGACTGCTGTTAATATCTTTTTACCATCCTTTACCGTTCGCGGCTCCATGATAATCCGGACATCTTTAGAGCGGAGGTATTTTTCCGTCTCACCAATCTGATTCACAGTGAATGTCAACGAAATAGAGTTTTCCTTTTTTACCTTTGAACGATCGTTATGGATCAGTTCCAAACGGCCATTCGATTTAGGATCATACAAAAAGGCAATCTGCTTACCCGGTGCAGCAGACATCATAGACTCGAAGGTGAGCCCGAGCACTTTCTCATAAAACTGCAATGATTTTTCCATGTTGTCGGTTCTAATAACCACACTATTCATCTGCATCTTTTACTCCTTGGCAAATAGCAGTATTCCTGCATCTGCAATACCTATAGTATACCCGACAATGGGCAATTTTGCAAAAGAAAGATATTTATCTATGAGGATAGTTTAGGGGATATCCCAAAATCTTATTTTTGGGATACCCTTTAATACCCCGTCCTCTCTACGGCATTAGGGATTCAAGACGACACGCAGCTTTACCGGATTATGGTCGGCATAGCGGAAGGATTCGTCGAGTGTCTCGACCGACACAACAGAGATATTCGGAGAAACGATAAAGCCGTCAATAACGTAGTACGGCCACTTGTTACGGATATTTTCGTCGGTAAGCGCAGGCGTATACGGTGCATTGTTAAGACGGCATGAAGGAACCCTGTCATCGACGGCAAACTGCCACCCCTCCGGCAATGAACCTCCGCTGATTGCGCCCGGCCTCCAAAACTCATCGTAAAGAGGATAACGAGCCTGTGTGCCCGGGAAGGTTTGGTTAAAATCACCGCCCGCGATGACGTAGTTACCTGCCTCATATTCGGCACGGATAAAATCGATAAGCGCATTGGTTTGAGCAATTTTGCCTTCTCCGTCATCGTACGCTTCCAGATGCAATACCGCGGTTACCAACTCCCTACCCGATTCGAGCGGGAAACGGGTTATCAGCATACAGCGTTTTAAATTAACCGTTCTGACCGGCCACTTGAACGGCACCGGCAACGCAAAACGATAGGTGTTCGTAAAGGGATACCGCGTAAACAGGCCGACTCCGCTCGCTACCTTCCCGATTGGAGGAAGAGGATACGGAACATACGAGACCTTAAAATTATAGGTATAGGTAAGCGCTGTACCGAGCGAGTCAGCAAGTGCCGCCGTTTGATCGATATAATAAGAACGCTTTGAGGACTTATCCATTTCTTGAATAAAATAAAAATCAGAAGGATATCGTTTCAGCGTCTCGATAACTCCGGCAAGGTTTTCTTCCACCTCTTTTTTGCCCGAAGGGCGTACCATAGTACCGCCATCCATAAAGAAATCCTGTCCAGCACCAAGTCCGCAATAGCCGATATTCCAACTGACAATATCGATCGGTTTTCCAAACGCAACGGTTTCTTTCGTAAGGGCAGCTTCTCCTATGACTTCAGCAGGCTCTTGAGCGTCAGGGCGATACTCAGTTATTGTAATAAACAGTAATAAAATTATGAACAATAGGGCAGCAACACCTACAATTCCGCCGATCACCTTTAATGCCAAAAGACTCATTCGTACCCAAAACATTTTCATATAGACCGTCCTTTACATGAAGCTGCCGATTTTTACCGACATCGATTAACCGGCGAACTTCTCTTTTTTTCTTAACAATGATTATCAACTTTGATATTCATTCTGTCAACATTGTTTTATCGGGGTAAATGCATCAGGCCGTTTTTTTAGTAACCCCGCGGAAAATATTTTTAATGCAGTTATCCTGATACAAGATGGGATTCCTTGCCGGTTATACGATGCATCCGTTCAATTGCTACTACCCCATCAGCATAATCGAAAGAGGCGAGCCTTGATTTGGAATAACCGAAACGGTAGATTCCCGACGCACCATAATACAGTCCTCAGCCTTTACCTGCAAGGATGGAGCTCCGGCAGTTTCAAGTATGCCGTTTTCCGCAATTTCAAGCGTACCGCTTCCGGCGATGATAAAGAGGCTGCACCATCCCGTTTTTGCAGCAGGGGTATCAAATGCCGAAAACGAAAGAGTCCCCGCAACGGGAAAATCTTTTTTTTCAAGCCTAAAATACGGACACACCGATTTCCCGCTAAAAGGATGTTCCGGTGTCAGCGCCGACTCAGGTAAGTACCGCAATACATCAAGCCCTTTTTGTACATGCACCTCACGGGGACGCCCCCAGTCATAGAGCCGGTAGGTTATATCGCTTGACTGCTGCACCTCTAAAAGCCGCAAGCCGCCTTGTATCGCATGGACGGTTCCGGCAGGGATAAAGATAAAATCTCCCTTCGAGACGGGAACGGAGCGGAGACAGTGCTCAATCGTATTATCCCGAATGGCCGTTTCCAGCTCGCTGCGGCGGTAATCCTTCTGCAATCCGTAAATAATCTTTGCATCGGGTACTGCATCGAACACATACCAACATTCGGTTTTACCGGCGCTGTGTTCATGGAGGCGCGCATAGTCATCGTCGGGATGTACCTGCACCGAAAGCGTTTCGTTCGCCTGAATAATCTTAATCAAAAGCGGATACGAAGCGCCGACGATAGCGTCAAGCGGTGTTCCGCCTATCTGCGGCGTTGTATCATCTACAATAGACTGCCCCGCCGGATGAACGGAAACAATCCACCGCTCATATCCCCAAACCTTTTCGGAAACAAAAGGCTGTGTTTTAAACATCGTTATATTCTGCTGCATATCATACCTCTCAACTGCATATCATACAGAGGCACCTCTAAAAAACTATATCTGAATTTTTACAGATGACACCATCACAATAAACTGACAGGATCGACATCCGTTTCGATATACACACCCACAGCTGCTTTGTATTCGGTGATAAACCGGTAGACGGCTTTTTGCATCGGTGCGAGCGTTTCGGCGCGCAACAGCAGCTGCATCCGGTGATTGCCCGCTACAAGTGAAAGCATACAGTCGGACGGGCCAAGTATTTCTATGCCTTCCGCAGCATCCGGCGGAAACAGCTGCGGTAAAAGCTCCCGTGCGCCGAAAGCGGCTTCTTCCGCTTTGTGTTGATCTTTACTACGGAACACCAGCCGGATAAGACGGGCAAAGGGCGGAAATTCCAACGCCTGCCGCTGCTGCAGCTCCTGCGTATAAAAACCTTCCACATCGTTGTGCTGCGCACAGACAATTGCAGGATGATAGGGATTATAGGTTTGAATGATAACCTCCCCATCCGGAACATACCGCCCTGCCCTGCCCGCTACCTGCATGATGAGCGAAAAAGTGCGCTCGGCAGCTCTAAAATCGGGCATCTGCAAGCCGGTATCGGCAAGCGCAATTCCAACCAGCCGCACGCCGGGAAAGTTTAAGCCTTTGGCAATCATCTGCGTACCGAGTAAAATATCGATAGTGCCGTCCCGAAAGTTATTTAAGATGTGAACCGCCTGCTTGTTTTTTTGCAGAACGTCGGTATCGATACGCTGAACGGTACAGTCGGGGAAGGTTTTCCGCACCTGTTCTTCAATATATTCCGTGCCGATGCTCGTATAGCCCGCCTCGATGGAGCCGCATTCGGGGCAGGCACTCGGCGGCTTTGCCGTCCATCCGCAGTAGTGGCACTTCATCAGCCCCTCGCTTTTATGAAAAGTGAGCGGCACCGAACAGTTTTTACACAAGAGCTCGTGTCCGCAGTTCTTACACTTAAAGAAATGAGAAAAGCCTCGGCGGTTCAAAAAGAGAATGGTCTGTTCCCCCTGGGTTTTGGTGCGGCGCATTTCATCGATCAGCGCAGTGCTTAACGCTCCGGCCGTATGCAACAGCGATTCGATGCGGATATGGGGCAGCGCCCCGCCGGAAAGCCGCTCGCTCAGCCGCAGAGTACGGATTGCGCCGGTTTTCATCAAATGCCATGCCTCTACCGACGGCGTTGCCGAACCCATCACCAGCGGACAACCGTGTTTTTTGCAGAGGTACATCGCAACCTGCCGCGCGTGGTAGCGGGGCGCAAAACCCGACTTATACGAACCGTCGTGTTCCTCGTCGATGATGATGAGTCCCAAATCACGGACGGGGGCAAATATGGCGCTGCGTACTCCGACGACAATCCGCGCCTCGCCCCGCGCAATACGCCGCCATTCCGCAAGCCGCTTGCTGCCGGTTAGTCCCGAATGGAGCACCGCGCAGCGGTCGCCGAAACGCTTTTTGACGGTTTCCGCAACCTGATGGCTCAGCGTAATTTCGGGCACAAGGTAGATAACCGATTTTCCGGCAGCAAGCACACGAGAAGCGGCCTGTAAAAAGACTTCGGTTTTACCGGAACCGGTAATGCCGTACACATAGAAGAACTCGCCGCCGGTGCAGTCGGAAATTGCTTCTACGGCGAAGCGTTGTTCTTCCGAAAGCGTAAGTGCCGAGGCGGAAAAATCGGTTCCGGCGAATTCGATCCCGTCGGTATTCAGCTCCCCCGCTTCACGTTTGCCGGAGGGCAGCATTGCGGAAAGCGCAATCCCCTCGGCGCAGATATAAAAGCGGGACATCCAACGGGCGAGCGCCGCCTGCTCATCGGTGAAAAGCGGTTCCGCATCGATGATGCGGTCGATCGGCTTTATGTCGGCTTCCGCAAAGGGGCAGCTCTTGGGCAGCGTTTCATATTCCGCAACAATAAAACCGACGAGCTTGCGCGAGCCGAATCGAACCGCCGCCCGCCTGCCAGCCAAGGATTGTTGCCCGTCCGCAGCGGCATTCCGGTAAAAAAATGATTGATATAAAGGAAGCTTAAAGACAAGCTCAAGCCACTGCGCCATAGATTAGCCTTGTACGTGAAGCTCGTGCAGACGGGCGCGGAACCGCTTGAGGTCTTCCCATGCGGGGCGTTTGAGGCTTTCGTCCCGAAGCAGCGCGCTCGGATGATAGGTCGGCATCAGCGGTATCCCCTGATAGTCGAAAAAACGCCCCCGCAGCTTTCCGATACCGTCGGAGGTTTGCAGCAAATGCTGCGCGGCAATGCGCCCCATCACCAGAATCATCTTAGGGCGGAGCAGCCGTATTTGCGCATCCAAAAAGGCGGCGCAGCAGCTCCGTTCTTCCGGCGCAGGGTCGCGGTTTTGAGGCGGACGGCATTTAACCACATTGGTGATATAGCAATTGGTCTTGCGCGAAAGCTGAATAGCTTCCAGCATCTTGTCGAGAAGCTGCCCCGCCCTACCGACAAAGGGTCTGCCCTGCCGGTCTTCGTCCGCGCCCGGCCCCTCGCCGATTACCATCACCTCAACGGAGTTGGTCAAGCGGGACAGCTCTTCGGGGCCTTCTCCCGCCACCGGATGAGTACGGGTTTGCCCCAACACACAGGCGGAGCACTGTGCAACCGCAGCGTAAATTTCCTGCATCGACCGAAACAGCGTTCCGCCGCTCCCTGCCGAAACCGCAGCAGAAGTGCCGGTTACAGTGCCTACAATCTCCGCAGAACCGGTTTCAACAGAAACTGCATTCACCGCAGCGCTCGTTGTCGCAACAAGAGCCGTTGAATCTCCGGCAAATGCAAACGATTCGGGATACGGTGCATCGCTGCGGTACCCTTCGATATATTCCGATGCGGTTCTAAAAAACCGATATAATACTTCACACGCTTCCGTTTCCATACTCACCATGGCCACCGCATTATACACGGAATTGCAAGAAAATGCAAAGAAGCAATTTACGAGGCGGTTGCATCACGGTTTCTTCAAAGTCCCATCATTATTATTTATTGACCATATTTCCGTGCCTTTCGGCGTTACCGTAAATTTAGCACACTCCGTAGAAGACGCTTGGAGAACTTTTACCCCGTTCTCATATTTTTTGGGCGTAATACGTGCAACGGTTCCTGTTTCAGTTAAAGTTCCTTCTATTGTGATAAACTTTCCCTCTTCTAGGAAAACATCATTCTTTCCAGCTGTTGTTTCAGTTGAAGGAGTAATACGGGTACTGCCGGCAATAGTAAATGTCCCTTGCTCTAAATACACACCACCGCCGCTATTTGCAGAGTTTCCTTCAATACGAGCATTTTTGACTGTTACCGTATTCTGCGTATAAATATGCATACCACCGCCGGTCTCTTTTGCCGTACAGTTGGAAATAACGACCGGATTGCTAGCAGCCCCTTCTAAAGTCAGCTTTGTCTTTAGTTCTGTATAAATACCACCGCCCTTTCCTCCTTCGACGTCTGCCTTACAACCTGTGATAGTTCCTCCGGTCATCGTAAAGGTGCTCGTACCGGCAAGAGAAACTCCTCCGCCGTATTTTGCAGAACAATTTTTAATTTCTCCCGAATTCATTGTAAATGTTCCTGCTTTAAGATAAACGCCACCGCCCTTATTAGCATTGGCTCTGTTACCGGAGATAATACCTCCATTCAACGTAAGCGTTCCTTTTTCAACATAAATTCCGCCACCGGCCTCGCTGTTATGGTTGCCAGCAGTGTTGTCGATGGCACTATTATCGGCGATAGTAGTACCGTTGGGTATCTTAAGCTCTCCGTCTGCAAGATAGATACCGCCACCTTGGGTCAGCGCCTTATTATTTTTTACCTTTACAGATTGCATTGTTACTACCACATTTTTAAGGTAGATACCTCCTCCCTTTTTTGCCGTATTACCGTCTTCCTGATTATCCCCGCCGATCGTAAATCCGTCTAAGGTAAGACTACCGCCTTCGCTATAGATTGCACCGCCTTGACGATTTGCACCTGAACCTAATACCTTATTCTTTATAAAAGAACCTCCCGTTATCGTAAGAGTGCTACCTCTATTATAAATTCCTCCTCCGTTAGCAGCACTGCATTCTTGAATATTCACATTCTCCAACGTACAGTTCGCTTGACTAAGACGTATACCGCCTCCATCGTGTTGTGCTTCACAATTTTTAATTTCCGTATTTTTTATACTCACCGTTCCCGTCGGTTCCTGAATATACATACCGCCGGAAGAAGCGGAACCTGTTCCCTTACACTTTGCAATTGTACAGCGGGTAAGCGTTAGATTCCGTCCTTTCTCAAAATAAATACCGGCTGCCTGATCTTGGGTCTCGCAATCCTTAATCGTTACCTTCGTCATCATAAGGGAACCATTCTCCGCAACAGAGACGGCATATTGTTTAGCATTGCTGAGCGTTACGTTTTCAAGTATTAATGACTTACCGCTCGTAACCTTAAAAATACTTTTAACCTTTGAAGCATAAGTAGGAACAGTTCCCGTACAATCTGCGTTCAGAGTATACGTATCGCCGCCTTTTGACTTTATGGTGATATTCTTATTTATCGTTATTGTAGATTCAGAGCTGTTCCCTTTATACGTAATATCCTGTGTTACTTCGATAACGGTGCCGTCGGAAGCACTTTGCACTTTAGTCCGTAAGTCTTCCCAACTAGTTGCCTCTATTGCCGGACTCTGACCGCCAACTGCCTCAAGCTCGCCGGAAGCGTTTATCTTCCATTTTTTAGAAGGCATACCGGCTTGGTCGGTTACCGTAAACTTTGAATGTTGCGTATTAACAGCAGCACCATCGAGAACCTTAACCGCAGTGCTGCCTGTCGGATAGCTTTCCGGTGTAATACGAGCGATAGGAGTAGTTCCGGTTAAAGTGCCGGTTACCGTGATAAGCTTTCCACCCTTTAGATACACATCGTTCTTACCGGCGGTCTGTTCATATTCTCCGGTTGAAGGGGTAATACGAGTACTACCGGATATGCTGAAAGTACCGTCTTTAACATACACGGCGCCACCTGCATCCGCAGTACATTCAACGACAAGTACATTGTCCATCGTACACGAACCGTTTTCTATATACACGCTGCCGCCATTTTTATCACCTTGTTCATGTTGGGTATTGCCCCCCGTAAGCGTTATGTTTTGAAGCGTAAGGGTTTTACCGTCTTTTACACGGAAAATACGGCTGAACGATCCGGCATCCAGTTTTTCGGAAGTCTTATTTGTACCTTGAATGGTAATATTCTTATTTATGACAATTTCACCGTTGTTACCGGCGGCGGAGGAAGCTGCTATTATATTTTTTACCATGATAACAGCGCCGTCATCGGCAGCGGCAACCCGCTCGCATAATTCTTTCCATGCATGGGTCTCCGTATTGCCGTCTATTATACCTTGCTTTTTCTTAAACTTCACCTTTACGTTTTTATTGCCGGTTACATTGGAAAGAGTATAACTCGTATTTGTATGGCCGGGGACTTCATTGCCATCAAGCATCCATTTTTCTACTTCCCAACCACCACTCGGCGTTGCGGTAAAGGTTACGCTTCCGTCGTACTCGACCGAAATGCTACTGTTCGTTGTTATCGGACTGCCTGAATTGGCTTGAATCGTGCCACCTACACCACCGTCTACACTGTAGACTACGTTGTAGGTTCGGCGCTTTACCGTAAACATTATAGTCTGTTTTACAGTATCGTCTTGAGCTGTTACCGTGATGGTAAAACTTTTTCCGGTACCTATGGGGATATTGTTGTCTGCTGGACTAACAGTCGCGATTGCTCCATCACTACCGGCACCAAAGGTAAAGTCCGTTACTGTTGCCGTGCCGGAATCTACCGTGTATTCGGTAGTAAAAGGCGCAGTTTTAGCTTCTCCGTTAAGCTTAAAGCTCTGTAAGGCTGCAACATTGTTTTTTGCGCGGGTTATACGTACCGTTTTTTCCCATGCAGGATAATTCCCCGGACTTGCCGCAACTTTTATGGTAATATTTTGAGGCGTTCCCGGCGTTAAGGCCAGCGGCAATGCAGGAGTTACGGTAAACGACATCCCTGGGTGTCCGTCAAACTCAAGGTTGATATTGCTTTGCGCCACTTGAGTTATGGTATACGGCAGGGTAACGGAACCGGTCGAAGCATTTTGACCGTGTATTTTAAGCTCAGTTAGGGTTAAAGTATTAAGAGGTACAAACTGCACACTCACACTTGTATTTGACGTTACTGTAAGCGAAGCAATTGACTGTCCGCTTCCGCCCGTAAAGCCTGTCGAAGATGAACAAGTCCAATCCCCAACCTTATAGAGAGTTGTATTTGCCGGCGTTGCGGTAAAGGTGATCGTACTATTATGCGGAACGGATTCAAATTTCAGCTCATCTGAACCGCTCGCTACCTTAGATGTGCCATTATGTGTGCCTTTTAGAGAGCCATGTCCACCGTCTACTTTAAATGTTACGGTATAGGTCTTTGGCGTCCACTGCGCAGTGTATGTCATATCTGCTGCAGGGAATGTCGGGGATGCAGACAGTGCAGGTGTCCAGCCGTTGAAGGTATAGCCATCTTTAGTAGGATTTGGAGGTTGCGTCAACGGTGTTCCCGACACACCAGTCATGGTGATAGCATGTATATTGCCGCCGATATTTCCGCCTGCAAGATTAAAGGTTACAGTCCGCGTTTCCTGCTGCAGAGTATTCGGTTTGGTAGCCGCTTTAAACGCCGGTGACATCAAACCTTTTGCGTCCTTTAATCTCACCGTATACTCTTTTTGGGGACTACCATCCTTTACTTCAACATCGGTTTTAAAATACAGCGTCCAATCGGAAGGAATATCATCCGCATTGGCTTCAAGTTTCTCTACATCCGTTACAGCTAAAAAAGCAGTATCTTTAGGTTTGATAAATGTATGTTGCGCCTCATTTACCGAAAGACGATATATTGTTCCGTTGATTTCAATACCGGCAATATCCTTATGCAAAAGACTGCCGTTGAATTCTCGGTTCATTTCGGTGGACGGCAGCTGCAAGCACAGAACATAATAAGAAGTTTCGGAAGAGGAAGCGGTTTTTGTCTGTCCAATAATACATTTTTGAATAGCCGGAGGAGGAGTATTTACTTTGAGCTTAAACGGAATGTTTTGCTTAAACACTCTGCCGTCCGTGGTATAAAGTATAATAGAAGGAGTTATATCTCCCTTGCCCCATTCATACTGCTTCAAAAAGCTCGCTGTATAGGTAAGCTTCAGCTCGGTATTTGAAATTTTCTCAAACGTATAATCTTTGCCGAATTGCGGTGTGGCAGCGCTTTTACCGGGGGCATCCGGAATATAAGGAAATGAGATAATATCGGCAGGAGCATCGGAATCTCCCGGCATTTTTAAATCTAAATTTTTAGGATTACGTACGGTAAATGTAAGGATTACGTTTTCTGTGGAGGAAACGCATTGCATACCTTCGTCATCGGTTTGCACTTTCAGGTCAAAAGGAAAATCTATAATCGATACACCGGCTGACCAATAGCTTAAATAATCTTCAATATCTGCCGTGTAGTTTTTACAGGCTATGGAAAGGCAAAACGCCAAAACTGAGAGAATAACTATCCGCACAACTTTTTTCATGTAAAACTCCGGCAGAATTCGAAACGGCTACAAAAGCAGTATTTTTCTATTCTAACTCATATTACTCAAAAAAGAAAGGTAAATACTTACAATATTTCCAATGCAATTGACACTGAAATTTAATATCTGCCAAGCCGGGCAAGAATACACGCACCGACTACCGGCTCAAAACGGCGGCGGATAATTCGCACCTGCGGCAACGCATCACAGATATAGGCAGCGGTCAGTTTTGCAAAAGAGGCTTGATGTTCCAAAATGCCGCCCGAGAATACCAATTCCGCCTCCGCTCCGTCGAAGAGAGCGCCGTATACGCTGCGGGCAAGGAGCGACAGGTCTTGAGCGGCGGTTTCCAGAATACGTGCCGCAACTGCATCCGATTGCTGCGCCGCCTGAAATACACAGGGCGAAAAAGAGGCCACCCGCGATTTATCAAAGTTTGTATACAAAAAGGGGAATAATTCCCGTATGGTGTTGACACCGTAATGGTTAAACAGCATCGGAGCCAATAGAGTGTTCCCTCCGCGCCGTTCCAAAGCGGCGGCGGCGGCTTTAATCCCGTCCAATCCTATCTTAAAGCCGGAACCTTCGTCCCCAATCAAATGGCCAAGCCCACCGGCGCGGGCGGTTCTCCCGTTCTTATCTAATCCGGCGGCAATAGAGCCGGTGCCGCTCACTACGATAATGCCTTCCGCCGTTCCGGTACCGCCTGCAAGCGCTGCCAGTGCATCGTTGCAGAGATATAGAGGACAGCGGATTCCTTCGTCGGTAAAAAAACGGCGAAAATCTTCGGTCTCTTGTTCCGTGCTCATACCGGCGGAAGCAAAGCAGCCTGCAGCACAGTTTTGCACGTCGATACCGCTTTCGGTTTTCAGTTTTTGAATCAACTCGCGGAGATTATTGCAAGCTGCGTCGAAGCCTACCGCATACCGGTTGGTAGAACCGCCCTTTACCTGCGCAATCAGCCGATCGGTTTCATCACAGATACCGAGCCGGGACTGTGTTCCCCCTCCGTCGATCCCGAAAAATAAGTGCTTCATCGTTTCCCGAACTCCCCGCTACCCTCGTTTATACACATCGAGCGCATTGTTGATATTGCCGTTCCCCTGCTTAAGCAGCGCTTCCGCTTCTTCTTTCGATACCTCGAGCGAGGCCATAATTACCGCCGTCCGTATCTTCCGTCCGGAATCTTCAAATATCTGCGCGGCACGCGCTTCCCCGCATCCGGTAATCTCGTTAATCAGCCGTTTCGACCGTTCCACCAGCTTTGCGTTCACCGGCATCAAATCAATCATAAAGTTATTATATACCTTTCCCAGCCGAATCATCGCGGTGGTGGTAATCATATTCAGCGCGAGCTTTTGTGCAGTGCCGGACTTCATCCGGGTGGAGCCGGTAACGATTTCTGGTCCGACCGGCAGATAAATAGGATAATCGGCAAGCTCGAAGGTGCGTGAATCTTTATTGCAGCTTATTGCACCGGTCGGGCAGCCGAGCGAACGGGCATAGCGGAGCGCTCCCAGCACATAAGGCGCGGAGCCGGAGGCGGTAATACCAACCAACATATCTGACGACGAAAAACCTGCGCCGCGCAGCTGATCGATACCGTGGTTTTCATCATCCTCGGCGCCTTCGATGGAACGGCGGAGCGCAACATCCCCGCCTGCGATAAAGCCCTGCACCATATCGGGGGACACGCCGTAGGTGGGCGGACATTCTGAGGCGTCCAACACCCCCAAACGGCCGGAGGTTCCCGCACCGAGGTAAAACAGCCGTCCGCCTTTTTGAAACACCTCAACCGCGCAATCGACCAGCCGCGTCAATTGCGGAATCGCCTGCGCAACCGCCTCGGGAACTTTTTTATCTTCATTATTGATAATCGTTAAAATTTCTGCCGTACTTTTCGTATCGATTTGATATGAAGCAGGATTGCGCTGCTCCGTTACGGGAATTTCTTTCATTATAATCCATCATCTCCTATTAGTGGCCTTTGAAAATATGCATACCGTCTACTTCATTACTGCACAAAAATAAATGTTCAAGGTACACTCTTATTATGCGATTTTAATCAAATCTTCGGTTCTTGTGTAGCGGGGATCCCATAAAAAGATTTCCGAGTATATCATTTTTAAGTCTTTTTTTCTATTGTTATAAAAAGCTCACAGATTATAAGGAAGGTTTTTAACAGATAGAAAAAAAGTATAAAATATTGTATAATTTGAAGATACAAAAATGATAGATATGCTATTTACGAGGGAATGATCGCGCGTGTATGCACAAGGAGAAATAGGATGGCAATGAAAATAAATTTTGAAATTCCGCAAATGTCTGCGAATTGGATCAGGAATGAACTGAATAAAAAATTCCAACCGGATGAGGCGGAAAAGAAGTACCAAGCGATTATTGAAACCTATGAAAAGTTTGCAAATGAGGCACCGAGCATCGGTGGTAAAGACAATCCGATGTCGAAAAACTTTTACGGTGCGCTCTCTGCCTTTGCGTATTATGAATGTATGAACCGCAATATGTCGCCTGATGAGATTACGGCTATGTGTTACGGTATGATGATCGGCGATAAAAAAGGTGGACAGCTTTCGCGGTTCAATCTCAACAACAGGCTCGTGCAAAAACTTTTTCACGGGCTTTTTGCGCTCAGGGCACGAAAATTGAATAAGCACAAAGAAGACGGCTCATGGAACAATACATGGGGGATGAAAATAAACCCACTAAACCGCAAAGAAGGAATCAGTATTCATTTGCTCGGATGCCCCATCGCCGATTTTGCAAAAAAGAACGGATACAGCGAATTGATGCCGTATTTTTGCGAAACGGATAAGGCGGTGATGGAACATTTCGGCGGCACTCTTTACAGGGAACATACCGTTGCCGAAGGATACGAAGACTGCGATTATTGGATAAAGAACAAAGTCGAATAATCAAACAGCGTTTATAAGCTTTTAGGGAACCTCTAAAAACCTAACCGAGTTTTTAGAGATACCCTTTGTGTCTTTGCCGTTATCACCTTGAATTTTTTACTTGAATTTTTTACATTGACACTTCCTGTATCTACAGAATATAATCTAAGGATAGATAGCGATGTGCTTGCGGCGTTGAAAGCAACGGGAAAAGGATATCAAACAAAAATAAATGATATTCTTAGGCAAGCAGTTTTAGGATAAGAAAAAGTAAGATGGCACTTGTTTATACCGAAGTTTTTGCACAATCATTTATGCGTCCGGTTTCACTGTGCGCAATTATTCCGGCGGAAGAAAGCGCGCCCGATGCTTCCGGGCAAAGACCGCAGGCGCAGGAAAACAGACCGCTCAAAACGCTTTATTTGCTACACGGGCTGTATGGCTGCCATACGGACTGGCTCACGCTTACAAATATACGCCGCTACGCAACGGAAAAACATATTGCCGTCATTATGCCGGCGGCGGAAAATGCGTTTTATATCGACGGTAAACTGCCCGGGCAGCAGTACGGCGCTTTTGTCGGGGACGAGCTGATACGGCTAACACGGAGGTTGTTTCGCCTTTCAGCGGAGCGGGAGGATACCGTTATCGCAGGGCTTTCGATGGGAGGCGCAGGGGCGATACGGGCAGCGTGTTTATATCCGCATAACTTTGGGGCCGCGGCGGGCATTTCCTCCGCTTTTTTGACGAGGGAGCAGCTTTCACCCGAACATCCCGTCTTTACCCCTGAATGGGCGAAGGGTATATTCGGCAGTATAGAGAATATGGAAAGCGAATATAAAAATGCGGTGCTCAAAATGAAAAAGTCCGTGCAGGGAAAGGCTTATCCGCAGCTCTCCCTTGAATGCGGTACCTCGGACGGTTTCATCGGTATTAATCGGGACTTTCACCGTTTTTTACAGGAACAGGGTATCGAGCATTACTATGAAGAAAGTCCCGGCGGGCATGAATGGCCGCTGTGGGACAGCGGTATTAAAAAGGTTATTAACCGATTTTTTAAATCGGCTAATATAGAAATTTTTGATAGTAAGAAAGGAGGCAAATGATGAAAAACAAAATCATTGCAGCTTTGGCAGCATGTTTTCTCTTGACGCCATGTGCATTAACGGCCATGGGTTCAAGTGAAAAAAGCAGTGGATCCGGCGAAAAAGTTACGCTGGAATTTTGGACATGGCGTACCGAGGATGTGGAATTCTACGAGAAGGTGATTAAAGCCTTTGAAAAAAAGCATCCGAACATCACGGTAAAGCAAACCGCCATTAAAAATACCGAGTATAACACGATCGTGAGCGCATCGCTGCAAGGCGGCGGCGGACCGGATGTGTTTATGGGTAGAGCGTACGGCGGTTTACAGACACTTGCGGACAGCGGGTATCTCCTTGCACTTGACAGCCTTATCCCCAATCTAAAGGATTACTCCGAACCGGCAAAGCAGGGTGCACGGAGCATTAAAGACGGTAAAATGTACGGCTTGCCCGCATTAAGCCAAGCGATCTTCTGTTACTACAACAAAGATATCTACAAAAAGCTTGGTTTAAAGGTTCCGGCGACGTGGGATGAATTCATTTCCAATCTTGAAGTTTGTAAGAAGAACAAGATTACCCCACTTGCAAACGGTTCGAAGGACGGATGGACGGTGGAAACGCTTTTAGGCGGCGTCGGCCCCAACTTTTACGGAGCCAACGACTTTTTCGATGCAGTCGTTGCCGGTAAAACAACCTTCGAAGACCCGCGCTTTGTGGATGCAGTCAAAAAAATCGGCGCATTACGCCCCTATATGCCGGAATTGTTCACCGGTGTCGGCTATACCGATATTCAAGGCGCTTTTATGAACGAAATGGCCGCACACATGATCGGCGGTTCGTATGAAGCGGGAACCTTTAAAGCAAACAATCCCTCCCTTCAATTCGATGCATTCCCCGTACCGGGCACAAAGGCAGGCAAACAGTACGTTACTTTCTATGCCGATATGAACTGGGCAGTCAATGCCAAAACAGCACATAAAGAAGCGGCGCTCACCTTCTTGCAGTTCCTCGGTTCCCCGGAAGTAGGCAATATGCTGATTTCCGATCTGAAAATGATCAGCTCTACCCCTGGTGTAGATACCTCGTTGGATCCCTTCGTCGGAAAGGTCATCACGCTGATGAAAAACAGCACCAGCTATATTTTCCTCGTTCCGTTCCGCTATGAACAGCCGACCGGCTCCGCTCTGTGGCAGGCTGCAGGACAGGGATACTTGGCAGGTACGTTAACTGCAGAACAAGCATGTAAGAACGTACAAACCGGTATCGCTACCTATTATAAACCTTTTCAAAAGTAAAAAGGAATAGCCGCTCAGAGCAATCGCATCAGACACAATAGATAAAAATCGCAGAATAATTGGGGCTAATGGTTAAAAAATAATTTTTGCGTTAGCCTTTTGAAAAGAGACGAGGCAGATACGAGGCATGAACAAAAATTACCCGCAGGCGTACTTTTTGTACGTCGAGGACTAATTTTTGTGAAATAACGAAGTAGATGTCCGTCTGTTTTCAAAAGGAAAGGTTGAACAGCCTATATTATTCTGCGGGGCTATTGAAGAGTAGTCTGATGTGATTGCTCCGGATAGAAAGTATGATAACATCAAAAACAAGTAAATTTTTATGGATCGCGTTTTTCGTAACGCCGGCGCTGCTGATTGTCAGCGTTTTTATTTTGTTGCCGCTTTTTATGAGCTTGTTCAACAGTTTCTTTGACTGGAATCAGCTTCTTCGCGGCTCATTTACCGGATTTGGTAATTTTAAAAAGTTGTTTTTTACCTTTCCGTATAATGAACGCTTTTGGAATGCATTAAAGCACAACGGTATCTGGTTCTGCTGTACAATGCTCATTCAAAACAGCCTCGGCCTGCTATTCGGATATGCATTAAGCAGAAAGATTGCAGGGCATGGCTTTTTTAAACGGGTATTTTTTATACCGGTGCTTTTTTCTATTGTAGCGGTCGGTTTTTTGTGGGGTATGTATTTAAAGAGCGATGGGCTGGTCAATAGCTTTTTGAACCTCCTCGATCTCTCATCCCTCCGGCGGGCATGGCTCGGTGACGAAAACACCGCAACCTTCGCTATCATCGCAACTAATATTTGGCGCTGGGTAGGCTTCCCTTCGCTCGTGTTCCTTGCAGCCATCGACTCTATCGATCAAAGCTGTATCGAAGCTGCGTACATAGACGGCGTCAGCGAGATGGGCTTATTTTGGAAAATTATATTCCCGCTCATCATTCCGTCCATAACGGTTATCACGGTATTAACCATCATCGGCAGTTTAAATGTTTTTGAACAGATATACACCATGACCGACCTTGGCGGCGGACCGAACTACAGTACCGACACCATCGGCACGCTTTTTTACCGCACAGCTTTCGGTTCGGTAGATACCGGTAACCCCGAAATCGGGATCGGAAGTACCATCGCCGTTATCATCTATATTATGACCTTTTGTATTTCGCTCGTATCCGTCGCAATCGGAAAAGCAAAGGAGACACAGGTATGAACATGAATTTGCGCATTAAGACTGCCGCCTCTCCAGTAAAGAACTTTGCAGTCGGCGCTATTTTAACACTGATGATTGTCTATGTTATTTTGATTGCGTATCCGCTTTTTAATATGGTCATATCCTCGTTAAAACCTACACGGGAAATCCTCCAACACCCGTTCGCCTTACCGGCCAATCCCGATTTTTCTTCATATAAACGGGTTTGGATTGATATGGGATTCAGTACCTTCTTTATCAATAGCATCATCGTAACGGTATCCTCTATGGTATTGGTTCTGCTGTTCGGATCGATGGCATCGTACGCTATCAGTCGATATGTGTTTAAAGGAAATACCCTGCTGTATATGATCTTTTTAAGCGGTATCATGCTGCCGCTGAAAGCTGCTATTATACCGCTTTTCATGATCATCAGAAAACTTGGGCTTATGGATAACTTTTTGTCGGTTATCTTGATTTTTACTGCAATGGGTATTCCTTCAACGATATTTATCCTTTCCGGTTTCTTTAAAGCTATTCCGGTAGACCTCGAATATGCGGCACGGATAGACGGATGCAATGATTTTAGTATTTACAGCAAAATTATGATGCCGGTCATTGCACCGGGAATTGCGTTGGTAACTATCTACAATGCAGTTCCTATTTGGAATGACTTCTTTTTTCCGCTTGTCTTTTTACATAGCAGAAGTCTCAAAACCCTGCCGGTCGGTCTCAGTACCTTTTTCGGACAACACAGTGCCAACTGGACGCTCCTCTTTACCGGATTAACGGTAGCAATCCTCCCGATGATGATTCTCTATCTATTTATGAGTAAGTATTTTATCAAAGGAATGACAGCAGGCGCGATAAAGTAACGGATTGCGCAGCACAAAACCCTCTAAAAATATACGGCACAGTAGTGTGCTGTATATTTTAAGTTACATTTATTCCCACACTTCGCTTTTAAGGCGGTTATTCCATAAATCATATAAAAATTTTTTTAAACTGCCGATGATGATGGTATGGAATCTACGAAAAATTTTTCTGAAGAGTTAGAACATCACATAGCCATACAACGGGAAGAGTTCAACAGGCATTTACTCCCGCAGTTACAGCAAAATTATACAGCACTCGGCAGTGTGGTAAAAATCCTCCGCAGCAATTTGCTGAAAAAGGGCTTGGTCTATGACGATCCGTATAAATACGATAGCCGTATGACCGAAATAAAAGTCCCCAGCAATGAAGCTTTTTCAGACGGTGAGCGTGCTGCCGTCGTCGGTTCCAGATTGGCACAGTATCAAACGATGCTCGATTTTTTAACTAACTCCTATCAATTTAACTGTTCATTCCTGACACCGCAGCGTATTGCATCCATGCTCGCATTGAATAAAACATTCCAGTGGTCGGCACTCAATGAAAATTCAACACTTGCAAACACCCGCGCACTAGCGGAGATTTGTAAATCGCTTCACTCCGTCTCCGATACGCTAACCGGCGGACTCTTGAGAGATTCGCTCGGACACCTTTCGAAGCTCGATACGGACATCAATAAAACACTCCGTCAGCTTGCCCGTCTACACCGAGAAGAATATAAACTAACGGTCAGAAAAAATATGCCGCCCGATTTAACGGTTACACAAGCCGATATCGCAAGCCCGATTAAATTATTAAAAACTCTAAAAAAAGCCCTCGCAGCAAACGACGAAAAACTCCCCTTCTATCATGAGCTTGTAATGGAAGTTATTAAAGAAGATTACGGTCCCGATTCGGAACATCTGCAACGGGAAATATTACGTCATTTGAACGTATCGCAAAAAGAAGATATAAAAACCAATAAACAAGAAAATATGCGGCCGGTACTTATAACAGGGCTTCGTATCCTCGGTACGACCGGTAATCATTTTGATACCTGCCTCACCAAACTCATGGCTAACCAAGAAATAATATACAAATCGCGTATGACGATTTTTACCAAGTTTTTAGAAGCCCTGAGACGTGCGTTCAATATGGAAGAAAAAAAACATGAAATTACCATATCAATTAAGGATCCTATCAGTAATTTGCAAAAGAAAGAAATAATCGTACTGGAAGATTTTACTGATAATTTAGCAAAAACAATTCGTATTTTTAAAGTCCTTGCGTCAGGCACCTCCGATCTGCAGCAGCGTTTAACGGGTATGAATAATGAACAATTACTTGAACTGTTAAACAAATATATTGTTATATGCAACGGATATTTAAAAACACTCGGCGGATTGGATGACTATTATAAATCCGGTGATGTTATCTTGCGTTCAAAAATGAAAGGGATAAAAATAGAATTGACAACAATCCGAAATGCAGTTATAAAAGCAAATCAATGCAGAGCGGAATACAATGCGAGCGTTGAAGAATATTCAAATATGAAAGAACTTGGATTGATTCATGAATAAAAAAACATATTACTGTTTCTTACTTTATGTATAGTGCCTTTTGTAGTATCTGTTGCAGCATGTGCAGAAAGTGAACCCTATCCTCAAAAAGAATTTATCGTTTCGGTTACTACCGGTATTCCGAACTTACATCCTCATGCTGCATATAATGCAAATGAAGCGCAAATTCTAACCGGTTTATATGAGGGACTGTGTACCTACGATCCCTATACATTACAGCCGGTCGCCGGATTAGCAAAGGATTGGAAGATCAGTGCAGACGGTTTGACATGGACGTTTACACTACGGGATAAGATCGCATTTGAAAACGGTGATCCTATTACCGCTCAAGTATTTTGCGATTCATTTATCAATTTGTTAAACCCTCAACTTGATTTACCGTATGCCTCGCTTTTAGACTGCGTTAAGGGCGTAAAAGAATACCGCACCGGCAAAAGCTCCGACACATCGGCTATCGGTTTATATGCGGAGTCCGATACTTCATTAAAAATCTCGCTTGTCTATCCGGCGGAACAGTTGGCCAATATACTCTGCCATCATGCATTTTCGGCAGTACACCCTTCACAGCTCAAAGCAATAACCCGTTATGCGGGAAAAAGTTCATTTATGAAACCTTCCGAAGCTTTTAAACCGATTGCAAGCGGGCCTTTTAAAATCGAAAGTTTTACCGCCGAAAAAATCCGCCTCGTAAAGAATTCCGCTTATTGGGATTTCGAATCGGTACAGCTCCCTGCAATCAGCATATTATTAGATGAAGATGCCGATAAAATGACCGAAGCGTTTAATCAGGGAGCTATTCACTGGCTTTGCGGATCTGTCAATTTAAATAAAGTAGCAGCGGCATATACCATTCACATTACGCCGATGTTTGCAACCGAATTTTTCTATTTTAAAACAAACACAGCGCCATGCAATAATCAAACACTCAGAGAAGCACTGCTCGCCGCACTCCCCTATGCTGAATTGCGTAAAGATTATTTAATTCCTGCTAAGACGTTGGTATTTCCCCTCACAGGATATCCCGCCGTACCCGGTGTTGATAAACAGGATACGACAAAGGCAGAAAACCTTTTAAAAAATATACCGCAACCCGCATCACCGCAGCCGGTAAAAATTCTCTTACCGCAAACGGCATTCTATACCGAACAAGCGGCATTGTTAAAAACCGTATGGGAAAAAATCGGAATTTTAACGGAAATTACAACCGTTCCTTTTGAAGAATACTATGACCGACTAAAAACGGATGACTATCATTTAGCGGTTATTTCGTGGATTGGCGATTTTGCGGATCCGCTTGCTTTTCTGGAATTATTCAGATCGGATTCGACTTTAAATGATTCAGGCTGGCATAATACCAACTACGAAAACTTTATCAAAAAGGCATCGGCGGAACAAAATCGCAAAGCGAGATTCGAATATCTTGCAAAAGCGGAACAATTGCTGTTAGATTCGTCGGTTATCATTCCGCTTTCTCATGTTCCTGCAATCAACGTCATTGATTTAAGTGATATAAAAGGCTGGTATGTAAACGCAGTTAATATCCATCCGTTTAAATGTATCCGCTTTGCACAGCCGGCTCCCTTACCCGGAGTTGCATTACATTCCAAAGAGAACCGCTGAACGGAAATGTGCAGCGGCTCACATCAGAAACGAGCCGGCAAAACAGATTACACCCGCAAGCAATGCATACACAACAAAGTATTTAAACACTGCCGCAAGAATTTTACTGTCGGAACCGGTAATACCGATAGCTCCTGCACCGATTGCAATATTCTGCGGACATACCATTTTACCGATACCGGCTCCCATCACGTTTGCTGCAGTAATCCAATAGGGATTTAGATTGAGCGAAAGAGCGGTTTCGAGCTGTAAATTCCCAAAGAGGACGTTGGTAGAGGTACCCGACCCTGTTATAAACGCGCCCAATACCCCGATAAGCGGCGCAACAAAGGGATACACAGGCCCGGTTGCAACAACAGCCGAACGGGCAATATCGGAAATCATCCCGCTGTATATCATCACTTTGGCAGTTGCCAAAACACTGCAAATCGTTACGAAGGTTCTCCAATATTTTTTTAGGGTAAAGCCCAACACACTTGCCATTTCGAACCATGAAGCTTTTTGAATAAGCCCTCCGCAGATAGCCGCTATAAATATCACCACTCCCGGAGTATTTATCCAGCTAAATGTGAGCGGCTTACCTCCTTCTCCCGTATAAATCATAAACGAATGTTTGAAATCCTTAATGGCGTTATGCACCGGAGGACAGAGCTTTGAGGTCAGAATTAACAATACAAAGATGAGCATAAACGGCGCCCACGCTCTAAGGCCTTCGGCAAAGCCGATATGCGCTGCCGGTACTGTTGTCCCTGCTGCGGCAGTTTTTACGGAATACTCCGATTCGATTTTTGCGGTACCGGGAGCCTCATTACGTTTCCTTTTAGCGAATTTTGCCGCAAGGATTACGCAGAGCATCGAACAAATTGAACCGACAATAGTCGGAAGTTCGGGGCCTAACAATTGCGCAAAAAGAAGATAGGGAACAAGGAACGACAGCGATGCGATCAACGTAATATGCCATACGCCTTTTAATGCCTTTACTCCTCCTCCGCAGATGACTACCGCAAGGAACGGCGAAAGAAATGTATGAATAGCCTGTATGAGTGCGGCATTTGCAGCAAGCTGCTGCAAGACTAACCCTGTAATGGAAGCAAGTGTTGCTGTCGGCACTCCTGCCGAACCGAACGCAGTCGGCGTCGTATTTACAACAAGACAAGCCGTTACCGCATTGATGGGATTAAGACCTATTCCGGCAAGAATCGACGCGGGAATAGCAACCGCAGTCCCGAACCCAGCCATACCCTCCATAAAATTACCGAACTCACAGCCGATAATCAGCATCAGTATTCTTTTATCATCGGAAATACCGATCAGCATTCCTTTGATCTTTTCCATCGCGCCGGTGTGTATCGTTAAATTGTATGTAAAAAGAGCGGCAACAATAATCAAACAGATAGGCCAGAGCGCATAGGCAGCTCCTTCAAACATAGCGGACGAGATATGTAGCGGAGGCAAGTTCCAATACAGTGCCGCTAACATTGCCGTTATCAGCAACGCAATACCGCAGGCTTTACAACTGCTCATCTTGAGTTTGCTTAAAGAAATAATAAGCCAGACAATTGGCAACATTGCAAGTATAAAATTAATCAATATCATATATTATTTCATCCTTCAGGGTAAACGCATTATCGGCTAAAACGGTTGAACAAATCTTGATGCCGGTCGAAAAAATTTTGCATGGCATTAAGAATTATTGTACGAATTTTTTCTTTATTTTGATTAAATACATCCTTATCGCTGAATAATTCGTGCATAACCAGCATACCGTGAAAAATTTTAAACAGAAAATATTCTTGATGCCGGATAATATCCAGAAGTTCCAGTTCTTGTTGGGGAGTGTAGTGTAAGGTTTTTATCAATAGCTCAAAGGCTTGTTTCTCCAATTGAAAATACAATGTTTCATAATCGCGGTCATAAGGAATTTCCGCTAAAAACATCAAGTAGAGTTTTTTTTCGGGTACTTCATCAAAGAGCTTCGCCATACAAGCATCTGTCATAACCTCGGCAAGCGATTCGGTACCGGCCGACTCCTGCACAATCTTTTCGGTTCGTTCATACCGGAAATAATTTCCGTTTTGCATAATATCGAAAAGAATTGCCTTTGTCGTTTTATAATATTGGTATACGCCGCCCTTGGAAAGCGTTGTGTGTTTTACCACATCTTCCATTGTCGTATAGCGGAAGCCTTTCTCTAAAAATACTTTTTTTGCAGCTTCCTGTATCTCCGCCTCGCGGGCGGATTTTGACTGCCGTTTAAATTTAGCCATAAGCTGTATAATATCAGACAGGCTTACAGCCCGCAAGACTTAAAGGAGTTAACGCGAGAAGTCAAAGAGCCTCTTCAACGCAGGCGGGCAAAGCTCACACGTCAACACGCGCTAAAGTCCGAGCTTGTCGGCGATAGCACACATCGCTGCAAGGGCTAATTCAGCAAATTCCGGAAACGGTATCCCGATATTTTCTATCGACATCATCGCACCTCTATCGGCGCCGGCTGCAAATCCGGTTGCTTTCATTTTCTTGACAATGGATTTAACCTTAACGCTTGTAATCTTTTTATCGGGATAAACAAGTGTAACGGCAGTAATAAATCCGGTAATAGGATCGGCTGCAAAGAGCGCTTTTTCAAAAAGTGTTTGCGGTACGGCGCCCGTATCGGGATTATGAGCGATAATAGCGCTGTACATTTCCTCACAGCCGAAATTCTGTTTCTTTAACAGCTCAACCGTTACGGGGCCGTGCCGTTCAGGGTGCTCCTGCCAATTGGAAACGTCCATATCCAAATCATGGAGCAGACCGGTAATCCCCCACAGTTCTTCATCCGCCGGCGAAAGCCGTTTTGCAAGCGCACGCATAACAGCTTCAACAGCGAACGAATGCGCTATGATATGCTCTGTCGTAACATATTGATTGAGTAATGCCTCTGCCGTATCTCTCTCAATGTTCATAGATGACTCCTATAAAAATTTTGTAGAAAGGCAGCAACTTAAAAAAAATTTAACCAATGCTGCCTGTATGCGGCCTGTTAATATTTCCTCAATATATTACCAGCAAATACCGGCTCCCGCAAGCGGTTCCCTAAATGCCTTATAACGTTAAGAATGCTCCCGGCCCAAGCGGTAAGCCAGTTACATACCAAATAATCATCAAACCGATCCATGAAAGCAAGAACGCGATTGAATACGGTAACATCATCGAAATCAATGTTCCGAGACCGGAGTCATCATCATACTTTTTCATAAAGACAACGATCATCGCAAAATAGCTCATCAACGGAGTAATGATATTGGTGCTGGAATCTCCGATACGGTATGCAACCTGCGTTAAAGCCGGTGAGAGGCCGAGGTTTACCATCATCGGTACGAAGATCGGCGCCATAATAGCCCATTTTGCAGAAGCGGAACCGATAAAGAGGTTCAAGAAGGCGGAAATAATTACGAATGCGATGATTAACGGCAAACCGGTAAAACCGATACTCTTTAAGAAGTTGGCGCCGTTTACGGAAATGATTGTTCCAAGGTTTGTCTTACCGAAGTAGCTGACAAACTGTGCCGCAAAGAATGCCAGTACGAGGTAGCCGGCCATTGAACTCATTCCGTGTGTCATTCCTTTTACGAGATCTCCGGAACTCTTAATTTTTCCTAATTTCTTACCATATACTAAACCGGGTATCAAGAAAAGGAGTAAAATAACGGGGAGCAAACCGCCGTGCATAAAGTTGCTGAGAGAACTGACACCTGTTTTGGGATTTACTTCGCTTAAGATGGCGAGAGACGGAAGACCGGGTAAACCGAACATCCCGACGAGAAGCACGGCTACCATAATCAGAATGGAAATACCGGCAAGTTTTAATCCCTTTGTTTCTTCTGCGGAAACAGGCATATTGTCCGGCTTATACGTTCCGTGATATTCACCTAAGTTCTTTTCTACGATTTTTTCGGTTACCAAAGTTCCAACGATTGTCAACAATACTGTTGAAGCCATCATAAAGTACCAGTTACAGGTAGGATCGAGCGGGATATCCATACCGGCATTGTGAAGCGCTTCAATAGTGATACCGGTTAACAGCGGGTCGGTGGTTCCCAGAACGAGGTTTGCGGAGAAGCCGCCGGAAACACCGGCAAAGGCTGCAGCAAGACCTGCGAGCGGATGCCGTCCGGCATTCGCAAATACAATAGCTCCGAGCGGAATAACTACAACATAACCGGCATCGGAAGCAATGTTACTCATAATACCGGCAAAAACGACAACAGCAGTCATCAGCCGGGGGTTAACATTGGTGAGGAGCTTTTTCAACGAGGTATTGATGAGCCCTGTCCACTCGGCAACGCCGATACCAAGCATTGCGACCAATACTGTACCGAGCGGCGCAAAACCGGTAAAGTTTTTCGTTGCGCTGTTCAAAATATAGCGAAATCCCTCGACATTCAAAAGTGAAATAGCCTTTATGGTTACTTCCTGTCCTTTTTTCGCGTCAAAGTAGGTAACCGGCGCACCGACAGCCGCTACAATGGCAGAAATAAAGACAACGATAATGCTGAGAATAAAGAATAGCATCGCCGGATGAGGCAACTTATTCCCGATCCTTTCAACACCTTTGAGAAAGCCCGAGACTTCCTTGTTCTTTTTTGTACTCATAAGAACTCCTAGAAAATGGTTTTCGCATATCATAATGCGATAATACTGTCATATTATATACGATGATTCCCGTATTAGCAAATATAAATTTTAGTAATATCAATATTTTTTTCCCATATAAATCTACCGTAATCCGCGAAAAGCGGTTGATGCGGTGTACTATTAGACATCTCTAAAAATGAAAGTTTTTAGAAGTTCCCAATTGATGAACTGTTATATATGGTTGACAATCTATTTCCATTTATATATAGTTCTTTTTATCAAATAACTGACGATATCGTCGGTTTCTATTTTAGGAGTTCTTATGACGGATAAACGGGAAGAGCTTATATCGGGAAATATATTCAAGCTCATGCTAAAGTTGGGTATACCGGGCATTATCGGTATGCTGGTGATCAGCTTGTACAGCTTTGTCGATGCAATGTTTGTCGGGCGGTATGTAGGTGAAAAAGCACTCGGCGCAATCAGCGTTGCGTATGCTTTTACGTTGGTGAATAACGGTATTGCGGTACTGATCGGGATGGGCTCCGCCTCGATTTTGTCGCGGGCAGTCGGCAGAAAAGATCAAGAGACCATCGATGCGGTGATGGGTAACGTCTTTGTACTGGCAGTGATGATGTCGTCCGCAGTGATGGTCGTCGGCTACATCTTTGCACCGCAACTGTTGAGCCTTATCGGAGCGGAAGGGGAAATGCATGCAATGGGCGTGCAGTATTTACGGATTGTGTACCTTGGCTCCATATTTGTCAACTTCGGACAGGCTTCTAATATGGTGCTGCGCGGCGAAGGAAGAATTGCGCTTGCGATGATTATCATGGGATCAGGCGCCGTGCTGAATATTGTGCTCGATGCGCTCTTTATCATCGTATTCAAGCAGGGGCTTGCAGGAGCTGCCGTTGCGACGGTTATTTCTCAGGCAGTTTTTGCACTGTTCAGCTTTTTCTACTTTTTATGTTTCAGCAAAAATGTCCGCTTTAAAACCTTTAAATTGGATAAATCGATTGTCGGAGAAACAATTGCAATCGGTATGTCCGGTATGATTATGCAGGTACTTTCGTTGGTACAGCAAACAGTCATGTATTCGACGTTGAAAAAATACGGCGGAGAAGATCAAGTAGTTCTGATGGGTGCATTCTTCCGCTATTTGATGCTGAGCTTTATTCCGCTGTGGGGATTAAGCCAAGGATACCAGCCCTTCGTCGGTACAAACTTCGGCGCAGGACTTTTTGACCGGGTAAAAAAAGGAACCGGTATGTTCTACGGCTTCGGTCTTTTGCTTGCAATAACGGCATGGGCTATCTTTTTGCTGAGTCCCGAAAAGGTATTGGGCTTGTTCATTGATAACCCCGTACTCGTAGCACAGGGAAAAACCAATACCGTTACCGCTATGATCATCTTCCCTGCGCTTGCCATTATGATATTGAACATGACGCTCTTTCAGGCTATCGGAAAGCCGAAACCCGCCGGTATGTTGGCAATTTCCCGCCAGCTCGTGCTTTTTGTGCCTGCCGTGCTTATTCTTCCTCATTTTTTCGGAGCGCGGGGAATATGGCTTGCAATGCCGCTTGTTGACGGAATTGTCGTCGTGCTCTCCGTCATCATCATGATAAAGATATTCGCAACCGACCTTGCAAAAAAGTAATATTTTACTGATGCAGCTGTGTCGTTTATTTTCAAAAGGGATCAAGGCTTATACCACTTTGCAAGACCTTTTGCAAAAGCGGTAGCAGCTTGCTGAGGAGTCTTTTCACCCTTCATAACGGCAATTACTCCCTCATTCATCAAAGTATAGCCGGACGGTGTCCCGTTCATTAACTTAGGCCACACAAAGCGAACATCCTGTCCCCGTCCGGTAAGGAGTGCGTATATCTCGGCACTTTGAGGACTTGTGATAGTATGGGTCCCATTGAACATGGAATAAAAACCACTCGGCAGATATTTTGAGACAACGGCGGTACCTTCGGTCGTACAAAGCCACGCTAAGAAGTCCCAAGCTTCTTTTTGATGCGCTCCGTTCGCATTCATCGCTATTCCGACATCGACATGGAAGCAAATTTCCGGTTTTTTTCCGGCCGGAGGCGGAAAAGCGAAATTTCCCCATTCAAATGGTAACTCTTTAAAGCTATCGAGTGTCCAAGACCCATCGGCATACATAGCTGCTTTACCTGTTGCAAAAAGCATATTTGAATCGGTATACGTTAACGACGCAAAATTTTCCGGACAATAAGGGGCAATATCCTTCATTGCAGTAAAGGCGGCAATCATATCGCTATCGTTAAAGGGACGCAAACCGTTTTCATATTTATGCCGGCCTTTTTCACCACCGATAAAGTTCGGTAATAGCCCCATCATAAAACATTCATTGATATCCCAGCCATCGGCAAGTCCGTTTGCAAACGGGGTATACCCGGCATCTTTTAGCTCTTTACAGGCAAGCAACAGATCTTCCCATGTAGTAGGAATAGGGAGCCCAACCCTTGCAAAAATCTCCTTATTATAGTAAATACTCTGCACAACGGCGGCAATGGGAACCGCAAAGGATTTACCGTCGGCACCACGCCATGCTTCTCTACTGCTTTCGGAAAAATTTTCCTGCAAATAGGGCAAATCGTTTATATCTGCAAAAAAACCTTTCTCATACAGCTCTTCTTCCGCTGTATAAGATCGGGCAAACATTAAATCCGGTCCAATTCCATTGTCCAGCTGTGAACGCAGCTCAGCATTGTAATTGGTAGGATTAATCGGCTTAAATTGAATACATACACCGCTCACTTTTTCATATTCAGCAAGCAAACGTTTCCACGCTTCCGAATCATCTGTGCGCCATGAACCTAGTGTTAAAACAACCTTTTCGGTACTGCCTTTTTTTGTATGCGTTTCCGTGCTTTTTGTGCATCCAATAGAGACCAAGCCGGCACTTACTATCATCAAAAGACTCAGTATACCTGCGGTTACTCGTTTCCGCATTTTTTCCCCTCCTCAATTATGGCGAGTAAAATTAATCCCTCTCAAATCTTTTGTAAAAATACCCGTAACTTACACCGGTAAACGGTATCTGTCAATCTGTTAAAATAAATAAATCAATAGAGTAAGAATAGAAGACAATTTAAAAATTAGCAAGAAAATAAATACCGAGAAAGATAGCCAAACGTGCTTTCTCTGCCGAAAGCTTAGGCTGCGCCGTAAGGCATTCAAGGTAATACCAAAAAAGTCCGAAATCGGGATCAATACGAATCGCGTACTCTAAAAACCCTTCATTGTCGATTTGCGATCCGAAAAGCAATAACACCACATCATGCAAGACACCGAGGCATTCAGGCAATAATTCCGCATAATCAACAGGATTTTCCGCCTGCTGCATGGATTCACAAAAACAGCGGAGCCGATAAAGCACATCTTCTTTGACATCTTCGTCGGCTTTTTCTACCCACATCTTATCGACAAGCAGCCGTACGTTTTTTTCAAAGCTGCGGATAAGGTTGATTTGATAGTGCTGCGTAATCGGTTCAGCACCGGTAAACACCTGTTCAAATGTCCCCCCTGCATGAAAAGCCCTGGCAATAAGCAGCGCTTGTACGGCAAGTGCTTCGGCATCCTCTGAAGAGAGAAACGCCGGAAGATATTCAACGGCGGCCTTATGTATTTGTTCCGGCAGTTGCATATCGATATCGTTAAAAATAGATTGGAGCATGCCTAAAAATGGTATTTAATTTATTTTTTGTCAAGTAGTTTCCGCTTTAAAATGCCCCATTATTTTACCGGCCGAATAAACCTTTTAGCGTACTGCCGGCCGCATCTTTGAGCGCATCTTTGCCTGCCTGCTCGATGCGTTTCATAACTTCGGCTTTGCTTTCTTCCAGTTTTTTTTGCAGCATATCGGCAGCTTGTTTTTGATTCATAACAAGTTTTTCAATACTGCCGAAATCACCCAGCTTTTCGTTTAAAGGACCGGTGTATTTTTCCAATTCGGCTTGAGCTTCTTTAAGCGCCTTTTGCTTTATGGCTGAAAGTTCTTTGTTGATTCCTTTTTGCAGCGCAGCAAGAAAAACCTTGTCCGCATCGGTTGCAATGTCCATATTCAAATCAGACTGGGAAAACTCCGCCTTGATTTTAAACCGCATATTTTTAACCGCTGCAAGCGACTCATTGTAAATGCGCGAAATAAAATCGGGTTCAAACGAATCAGCCGTAAGGCGCACTTCGTCGAAGCTAAAATCCGCGTCGATACCAACATGCCCGTCGCGCTCAGCCTGTATACCCGCCTGTATTTTCGCCCTGCCCTCAAAAGACGGAACGCCGGCAATGTCAAGTACGGAAGCGCCGATCGCCTGCAAAGCTGAAGAGGGATTAAACGCAGCGCTATAGCCACTTCCGGTATATTGCATTTTCAATAAGGGATAATTGAGTTTCTCTCCGACATTTACGAGTCCTTCTCCATTGTGCATACGCTTGCTTTCGAAAAAAGCACTTTCGTCAAAATGAGCACTGAACGATACGGGCTTTCCCCAGCGGTCAGGATCATTTGAAATATCGTTTATGCGTCCTTCAAAACCCGTTCCGTTTGCAAGCATTTGCTGAATTAAAAATGACGGATATATGTCTGCGCGGTATTGGATTGTTCTGCCCAGAAGCCGCCGGACTTCTTGACGGGTCTTTTGTTTTTTTGCCGCCTTTTTTGATCCCTTGTTGAAATTGAGCGCAGCATTAAACGCTTTTTCCGCATACGGATAATATTTTCCGAGGACGTTGTATGCAGCGGCTTTTATAGTTTGTGCGAAAATGTTTTTTCCGTCGGCAACCGTAAACGAGCGGATTTTATTGATTTCTCCGTTAACAAAATCGGTATCCTTTTTTACTGCGTTGAACGCTTCCTTTGCGGCAAGCTGCACGGCCTTACCGTCTTTTTGCAAATCCTTAACCGTCGCGTCGCTCAACGCTACAAGTTTTTGACCGTTTTTTATCGCAGCGTTAAGTTCTTCCAAGACCGTCTTCAATTCGGCAATGTCTTTAATTGCCTGATAATCGCGCCCGATGACTTTTTCCGAGCTTTTTCGAAAATCGTTTACGGCAGATTCCAGTTCTGCAGGACGCTTTTCCCACACCGCTACAATTTGAGCGACTGTCTCCTGTGCCTTTTGCGCCGCAGCAGGCGTTTGCAGCTGTTTAAGTGCGTTGTCCAAAAACTTTTGAGGATTCAAACTTTCGAACATCGACGAAACGATTTTTTTGCCCTGTTCAAGTGCATCTTTTTGCCGCTCTTTTATAAGCAACGCTATTTTACTATCACCGGCATCTTTATCCTGCGCTTTTTTTACAGCCGCCGGAAGCTCGCCCGATGTTTTGCGATCGGTTCCGAATGCCATGCCGGAAACTTCGAGGTTTTGACACACAAAGCGTTTTTTTAAAAGCTGCGTTAAATTAAAATCGAGCTGAATTTTTTGCGCTTCAAAAACGTTTTTCATCGGTGCATTTTTATCCGCAGCAGCAAGACCGCGCACGGTAACCGATGCATCCAAGATACCGACGTGAACCGAAGCGATATCGACTTTAGCACCCGTGATTTTTTGCAAACCTGCCGTTAAAGCACGCTTTGCAAGCGGATCTTTAAACATAAGAACGGCAAGCACAACACCGACAACAACAGCTGCAACGGCGGCAAGCGGCACGAGGTTTATGCGTCCTTTTTGCCGCTTTATCTGTTTGCTTAAAATTTTTAAGCGCTTAAAATCTTTTACGTCGTATTCGATACGATGAATCCGCAATTTAGCCGGATCCTCTTCATCGGCGTAAAACTGTGCCGCAACAAATTCGCGGTCTGCCGGTATATAGAGCTTTTTAAGCAGTTTTTTTTCGAGCGCCTTTTCCGTATATGTCTTTTTAAACATCCAGGGAAGTTTTTTGAAAGGTATCTTCTTTTGTTCTTGTGTCATATTTATACCTCGGTAAAAAAGCCGGCAATTTTCGCGACAAAGGGAACGTGATAAAGAGCCTGCACGAATTTACTCCGTGCAAGCGCCGGCGCAAGATATGTGCGCCACGATTTAGCGAAAATCCTTATCACAATGTATACCGGAATATACAGTATCAAGCTGAATACAATAGATCCGGCGACTATCGTGTTGTTAAATTTCGTAAAGGCGACAAAAGGAATGTCGAGCAAAGCGGCATAGACCGGCTTCAACGACGAAAAGGTCAGCACGGCATAGCCTAACGAGTCGAACAGCGGATCAAAAAATCGGGCGAACAAACTTGCAACCAGTACCGTGAGCAAAAAGGCTCCCCTGTTCACACGCACAAAAAGAAAAAACACAAACAGCAGGTACCACAGCACGTTATCCTTCGGCATAAAACCGAGGAGCATTCCGATTGCAACGGCGTGAGCGATTTCCCCCGGATGTGAATTCGTATTGAGCGATTTAAGCAGTTTTACAATGTACGAAAACATATTTTCTCCGTTTTACAGTTTCGATAAAGCTGTTTTACAGCTCTTCGCATTTTTTTGCGGGTATATTATTCAACATTACCGTATCGATTATGCTTTTCTTTACAGCTCATTCATTTGAGACACTCATCAGCATCTTTGGAAGATGATACCGCTTTTTATCAAATCTTTCAATGCTGCCGCATCCCCGAAACCGCGTCTACTCCGTTGCTGAGCTATCAGTGATTCGTGCGCCGTATCCGAAAAAAATATCGGAATGCGATGTTGTCAGAGCATCGGGAAATTAAATCATGCGAACGAATAAATCATTATAATAAAATAACTTATTTCATAACACCTATAAGTAATTTTCGAGAGCAATTTTCCAAATATTGACTTTATCGCTCATTTCTGCTTTACTGATCGAATGAAAAAAGCAATCGTTTTTGCTGCCGTTATATTCGGCTTTTATATAACAGCATTTTGTCAATCCATTACGACCGCAAGCGTCTTTTTTGCCGGAATGTCCGAACAATACGGTGCACTCTCGGATTACACAGCTAATCTCACCGTTTCAACCGGCTCCGGCTCAAAGGTTCAGACAATGGAAGCCACCGTCTACTTTAAACGGCCGAATCGGCTCCGCATTGATTTTACCAAACCGAACGAGCAGGTCATTCTTTTCACCGGCGACACATTGACCATTTATGTTCCCTCCTATCGGATGGTGTTAAACCAAACGATAGAAAAAGATTCCTCTGCGGGTACAGCCAACCTTGCCACGCCCCAAGGCCTATCGCTGTTGAAACGCTCGTACACCATTGCGTATGAAACAGGAGCCGCACCTCAGCCTTTGGAAGAAGGCTCCTCCGAGCAGGTCGTGGTACTTGCTCTTAATAGACGGTCGGCTTCAGAAACTTTTAGAAATATCCGGCTGCTTGTTTCGCCTGAAACGAAGCTTATCAGACGAATTGAAGCATGGCCCATTTCGGGCAGCAAGATCACATTTGATTTTTCATATTATCGATTGAATACAGGAATTCCGGATTCCCGCTTTTTATACGATATACCGCCGAATGCGGATATGATGAATAATTTTTTATTTGAAGAATAATGGAACAATTACCCCGCCGAAATATAGGAAGGAATAGATGCAGGATATAGGCAATGTATTAGAAACAGCACGGAATGAAAAACAAATAGGGCTTGAACAGGCTTCGCGGGAAACAAATATTGCCCGCCGCTATTTAGAGGCGCTTGAAACCGGTATGTATGAAGTCTTTCCCGGAGAGCCGTATGTTGTCGGATTTCTACGGAATTATGCAGAATACTTAGGCTTAAATCCTAATGAATGTGTTACATTGTATAAACAGGCAAGAATACAAGAAACAGCGGTTCCACCTGAAACACTTATCCCGCAAAAGTCATTTACCGTTCCCCGCAGCGTATTTATCGGAATAGGAGCATTCCTGCTTTTAATAGCAATCTTTTTCGTCGGTAAAATATTGATTACAAAAATCGGTACAGCGATGAAAGACAGACCCGTACAACCGGCTAAGCAAACGGAAATTATAGAAAAAAAAGAGAATGCCGCCTACACGCTTTCCCAAGAAGTCTTTGAAAAACGGCTCTTTAAGGGCGATACGATTACACTCCCCATCAATGGAAAAGATTACCGAATACAAGTTGAAAAAACAGCACCTGAACTGTATCTTGCAACGGATATCGGAACACAAATCATTGCATTAGGTCAGAGCCTTGTATTGGATCTGAACGGCGATGTTACTGCCGATGTGAAAATTTCCGTTGAAGATATCGATACATCCGATGAATCGAAAGGCGCATTGGTGGAAATACTCACCACAGGTTTTTCGGAACCGGTTTCTACAGAAACACCCGCAATAAAAATTCCCGATCAGGCAGTTCAGCCCGAATCTGCAAAATACAAAGTACTGTTCGATGCTGGTTCTGCATATCCGGTAACATTGAATGCAACATTCCGAAGCTATTGTCTTTTCCGCTATGAGCAGGACAAAGCCAACCGTGACGAACGGTACTATCAAAAATCGGAACAGCTGACGGTTCAGGCAAATAACGGTATCCGTATTTGGGCATCAAATGGAAATGCCGTTAAAATGCAAATTATTGCAGGCGGAAAAACTATCGATATAGAAGTCAGCCGTCCGGGCGAAGTCATCGTTAAGGATTTAAAATGGGTCAAAGATGATGAATCGGGACGTTATAAATTTGTGGTAATGGAAGTTGACTAAGCGTTTCTTTCTTGATCAGCATGGATGTGCTAAAAATCAAGTAGACGGTGAGCTGCTTATCGGTATCTTAACCGATAAGGGCTGGCAAAAAACTATCGAACTCGAAAACGCCGATCTCATCATTGTCAATTCGTGCGGCTTTATCGAACCGGCGAAACGAGAATCGATTGAAGCCGTTATCACCGCCCGGACAGCCTATCCTCAGGCAAAAATTTTGCTGGCAGGCTGCTTGGCGGAACGGTATGGCGACATCTTTAAAACCGACTTTGAAGAAGCCGATGCCTTTTTCGGTAACGGGGACTTATCGCAGCTCCCCATACTTCTCGACCAACTCTTTCCGGTTGCTCAGCAGCAACAATCGCCGAACGAACATGATCAATCGATTCATTCTACCGAACACAGCCGGCCATTTCTTAAACCGGTGCAGGAAGGCGTATGCTGCGGACAGCGCTCTGAATTATTAAACTTTCCACGTTCCGCCTTTATCAAAATTACCGAAGGCTGCGATAATTGCTGCTCATTTTGTGCGATACCGTTGATACGCGGCTCAGTGAGAAGCCGGCCGCTTGACAGTATTGTCGATGAGATACGGGGGTTTGTGCAGCAAGGATATAAAGAATTTAATCTTATCGGGCAAGACCTGGCAGTGTATGACGCCGCACCGCCTCTAGATAAGCTCAGTAGCCGGCTTAACAACAGCCTACCCGCATTGCCGGTTCAAACGAAACAGGGGCATTCGGGATTAGCACAGCTTTTACGCGCGATTTCCGGTATTGAAGGAACATTCAGCGTCCGGCTGCTCTACATCCACCCCGATCATTTTCCGCCGGATATCTTGCCGATTATGACTGCCGACACCCGCTTTCTCCCCTACTTTGATATTCCCTTTCAGTCCGGCTCAGATCCGATCATCCGTGCGATGAACCGTTGCGGTTCTGCCGAAACCTACCTGAAGTTAATAGAAACCATCCGCGCAGCTTTCCGCACGGCGGAAAGTCCCTACGGGGAGGCGGTTATCCGTACCACCTTTCTAACAGGCTTTCCGGGAGAAACTCAAGCTGATTTCGAGCGGACGGCAGCCTTTTTACAGGCAGCCCAGACTCTCTGGTCGGGAGCATTTGCCTATTCGCAGGAGGAAGGAACCAAGGCTGCCGATATGAAAAAACAGGTGCCGGCAAAAATTGCCGAACAGCGCAAGACAGCCCTTAACGAACTGCAATTAAAGATTACCGAACAAAAACTTGCCGCTTTTTGCGGACTGGAAACGGACGTTCTTATCGAAGAGATTATCCCGCAAGAGCAAAACCATGAAGAAGAAAACACACAATGCTGCATTGCGCTCGGTCGGGCATGGTTTCAAGCGCCGGAAGTAGACGGGGCTGTAGTTGTCAATTTTTCCAAAGCGCAAAAAGACAGCGAAGGGCAGCCGATAACTGCCGGCAGTCTGGTTCGAGTACGGATTACCGCCCTGCGCGGGATTGACCTCGAAGCGGACGCACTCTGAGTTTAACCGGCTTTTTAAAGATATGATAATCCGTATATATGTGCCATAGCTGTAAGTTAATGCTTTCTTTTATATCACCTCTATAATCCTACAGCCTACAAAATTCTTTCATAAAAGTTATTAACTTTTATGAAAAAATTTATATGCCAATATGCAAGCGCGTTTTTAGAGCACATTGCAACTCTTGCGAAAAATTTAATCCTGCATTTTCGGCAGCTTCAGCAAGCCATGCAGGAATTGTTAAGTTTTTACGAACACTTTTTTCCTGTGCCAGGTATTTACGGTCGGTTTTTACCAGTGTAATAAATTCCGCATCTTTCGGTTTTTCTATATCCTCTATAGCTGTCGGATTGGGCAGTGTCTCTCCATCCTTTAAAAGCAAAGAGATACGTCCTGTCAATGCTTCCTCTGCCATTATCAACGCTTCTTCCAATGTGTCTCCCATCGTTGCAAGTTCTATATCATAAAATACAACCGAATAACCGTTTTCATCTTTATAAAACATTGCCGGATAAATATACATAGTCTTACTCCTCCTTTAATCCTGCTTGTTTAAGAATACTATTTACTACAAACTTCGAAAGCTCCTTGTTACCATGAAATGGAATAGTAACCTTCCCTTTTTTAATCGGATGCTCATAGTGATGATGTGACCCAACTATATCACGTTTTATCCATCCGTCTTGTTTTATCATCTTCTCCATTTCTTTAAAGTTCATAAAATGATAATACGCATAAATACGCATTCAGTCAAGTTTATCAGAAGTGGATAATTGAAAACAGGACCACACAATTGCACCGTTCCCTATTTCCAGTATATGTAAGGACTAACTTACGTTAAAAAGCTTTTTTATGAAAAAAACCTTGTATTTACCAAGAAATCAACAACCCCGACGCAAGCGTCGGGGCACAGTGCTCAATGTTTCGCACTGTGTGTGCGATCTGGCACGGATGCCGGTGGTTCCAAACAGAAACGAGTTTTTTGCTTTGTAAAAAACTCGCAGTCAAAAATGTACAAGGATGTATATTTTTGACGAGGTGGTTGCAGTCGGCTTTAATACCCGCCATCGAATAAACAACTAAGAATACGAGAAAACTGTATAAAATCGTGATTTGTCTAAGAAAAGAAGCCTACAATTCGGGTTTTTAGAGGTACCCTTGTATTATCAAGTAACTGATGGAGCATTAAAATGAAAAGATACGATGAGCAAAGGCGGTTGGAATTGAACCAACTGCCCTCGCCGCAGCTTCCCTCGCTCCTATACAGGGGGTCTTCCTTTGCTCATCTTGCAAAAGCATAACGTAATCATCGCTGAAATAAACTATCGGGATGGAGGGATTTGAACCCCCGATCTTCTGGTCCCAAACCAGACGCCTTAGCCCCTAGGCTACATCCCGTTATACAAATTACCGGTAACTGACATATCGCATACACCCAGTTACTTCGTAAGAGTTGTAACTTTACTGAAAATAAAGTATCCTGTCAAGCGGAAGGTCGCAGGATAAACGCATCAGATGAATAAAGCATAATCTGTGATTTTTGAAAAGAGATTTTCCGTCAGCCTTTTAAAAATAGGAGGTGCAGATGCAAGGCGCAAGAGCAAATTAACCGCAGGCGTATCTTTGATACGTTGAGGATTAATTTGTTCGCAGCAACGCAGAAGATGCCCTCATATTTTTAAAAGGAAACTGATGCGGTTCTTCTGATAGATATGGAGGCTTTTATGAAAGGGTTTGAGATTACATTTCCGGACGGTTCAAAAAAACAGTTTGTCGAACCGATTTCTGCACGTGCCGCATTGGCGTATTGTAGAGAGCCGGAGACGGTTGCATTCGGTATGAAAGTAAATAACGAATTGGTTCCGTTAAACAAGATGATCGATGTGCGCGCTACTATAAAGCCTGTCTTAAAAGGGACTTATGACGGCTCGAATATTTATCGACGCACACTGTGTTTTCTGTTAGCCGCCGCGGCACGAAAGGTATATCCCGATTTACGGCTCTTGGTCGGACACAGCTTCGGCTACTCGTACTATTACACCTTTGAAGGCGCCCATGCCTCCGATATCGATCTCAAACTAATCGAAGATAAAATGCACGAAATGGTCGATGCGGATTTACCGATACAAACGCAATCCGTCGCTTATGCCGAAGCCTTGGAGCTCTTCGCAAACACCAATCAGCCCGATGCGTACCGGCTACTTTCCTACAACAGTAGACCGAAAATCACAATCAACATACTCGACGATTATTACGACTTATACTTCCAGCCGCTGATGGATCGTGTCGGCTATTTAAAAGTATTCGGATTAATGAAGTATGAAGACGGCTTTTTACTGCGCTTTCCTGCAACCGCCGACACTGACACACTTCCTCAATTTAAAGATATCCCGCAGCTTTTCACCGTATATAAAGAATATAAAACGTGGGGTAAGATGATTGGCGTTTCTTCCGTCGGTCAATTAAATGAAATTATCGAAAGCCGTAAAACCAAAGACTTCATTGAAATCACGGAAACGTTACAGAATAATAAATTGGCACATATTGCCGAACAAATCAAAAATAAGGGAAACGTCAAAGTAATTCTGATTGCGGGACCGTCAAGTTCAGGAAAAACGACCTCGGCAAAAAAACTTTCAATGCAACTGCGAGTCGTAGGATATGAACCTTATGTTATCAGCCTCGACGATTATTATGTCGGCAGGGATAAAACACCGCGCGATAAGGACGGAAAATTTGATTTTGAGTGCCTCGAAGCATTGGATGTCCCGCTTTTAAATGAGCTGCTGCTGAAGCTGTTTGCCGGTGAAGAAGTTGAACTGCCTTCGTATAATTTCAAAACAGGTGAGCGATTTTACACCGGAAAAAAACTCCGCCTTAACAGCCGCTCTATTCTTATCTTGGAAGGAATACACGGATTAAACGACAACTTAACCCCACAGATAGACGCTTCGCTTAAATTTAAGATATATCTTTCGGCATTAACACAGCTGACCTTAGATGATCACAACCGGATACCGACTTCCGATAACCGGCTCTTGCGGCGTATCGTGCGCGATGCGCAGTTTAGAGGAAGTTCCGCTTCGATTACCATCGGTATGTGGTCTGATGTGCGGGCGGGAGAGGCTAAACATATTTTCCCGTACCAAAATACCGCCGACGTTATCTTTAATACGGCACTCGATTATGAACTTTCGGTACTGAAAATTTATGCGGAACCGCTGCTCCGCGCAGTAAAGCCCACCGATCCGGCATACAGCGAAGCATCTCGGCTGCTCATCTTCCTGAACAACTTCCTTTCGGTCTCTCCGTCATTTGTACACGGGCAGTCCATTTTACGGGAGTTTATCGGCGACAGCGACTTTTCGTACCATTGATGTTTACACGCTACCCTTCGGTGATATCACAAAAAGCAGCAGCGCAGATTTCTTGCAAATCTGCAGGGGCAATGCATAGCATGTGCCCCCGTTTCCCGGCACTTACATAAATACGGTCATACAGCTGTGCGGTTTCATCGATAAAAGTAGGAAAATGCTTTTTCATGCCGAGCGGGGAACAGCCGCCGCGGATGTAGCCCGTTGTTTTTTGCAGCGCATCGAGTTTAAGCGGTGTTATCTTTTTACCGGTTATATTCCGTACCTTTTTCAAACTGACTTCAGAAGGTGCGGGTACGCAAAAAACGAAAACGTCATTATCCTCGCTTATCATGACAATCGTTTTAAAAAGCATATCGAGTTCAATATTCAACTTCTGCGCAGCGGATACCGCATCTAAATGCGCCTCATCCCACGCATATTCGACACTGCTATAAGGAACACCTGCTGCCTCCAAAATACGCATTGCATTCGTCTTTTTCATGATTTAAAGCCTGTCTGTATCAATATTCAAGGCAATCACATCAGATAAATAAATAGAAATCGCAAAATAAAGAGGATGTGAAACCATTTGAACCATCTTCAATTAAAGTATCTGGTGCGATTGCCCAATCTTAATGCTTATTGCGGTTTTTTCCTATCGATAGCCCCTTGATACACGGCAAGATACTGTTTTGCGGACGTATCCCAGGTAAAATCTTTGGCCATACCCCGCTTCCGCATTTTAACGATATGTTCGGGGTTCTTAAACCACGCATTTACCGCCCAATTAACGGTATTATAAATACTGTCGGGGGTAAGCAGATCCAGCACAAAACCGGTTCCGTCTCCCGTTTGCTCATCATAGTTTTCTACCGTGTCTGCAAGCCCGCCGGTATTGCGTACGATAGGCAATGTTCCATATAGCAGCGAATACATCTGATTAAGCCCGCACGGTTCATATCGCGACGGCATCAAAAAGAAGTCGCTTCCGGCCTCAATCAAATGGCTCAACTTCTCGTCATAGCCGATATAGACGCGTAAGTTCGGCAGGCGTTTTGAAAGCGCCAGTAGTTCATCTTCGCACCACCGGTCACCGGCACCAAGTACAATCAACTGTAAATTGATATCGGTACATATCTTGAATGCCGCACCGTAAGACGGCCCGAATAACTCTGCAATCCCTTTTTGATCGGTCAACCGTGTTATCATACCGAACACCGGAACTTTTTCATCCTGTGGGAGTCCCATATATTTTTGCAAGGCTTCTTTATTCTTCGCTTTTTTCGCAAGAGAGCGGGCGGTGTAATTAAAAGGAATGTGCTTATCCGTTTTAGGACTCCACACGGAAGTATCGACACCGTTCAAAATACCGGTTAAAGCCTCTTTGCGGAAACGGAGAATGCCGTCCATCCGGAAACCGTACTCCGCACGTTGTATTTCCTGGGCATAAGTAGGAGATACTGTTGTCAGCCGATCGGCAGAAAGCAATCCGGCTTTTAAGAAATTCATTCTGTCCCAATCCTCAAAACCGGCCGAATAAAAGTATATCCAATCAAGTCCCGTATCCACATAATTCGTTTTATTGTAAATTCCCTGGTAGCCGATATTGTGTACCGTAAAAACACTCGCTGTTTCTTGAAAATCAAGATACTGTGTGTTGAATTTTAACAGCACGGGCACAAGCGCCGTCTGCCAATCATGCGCGTGCATCAGATCGGGAATCCAATGCTGCTTTCTACAGATCTGGAAGGCTGCATGGCTTAATATCGAAAACCGTTTGGGATTGTCATTAAAATCCGGTTCAAAAGCGGAACCGTACAACCCGTCGCGGCCGAAACTTTCTTCATGATCGATAAAATACACCGGTATATCCGAATTAGGGAGTGTCGATTCAAACACTTCCGTCCAGTATTCCCTATCGCCGATAGATACCCCCATCGCGCCGGGAATAGGCGTTAAATTCTTTTTATCAATTCTATAATAACGCGGCATAACAATCCTGACATCATGCCCGAGTTCTTTTAATGCATAGGATAAGGCAGATACGACATCGGCTAAGCCGCCTGTTTTCACAAAAGGAACCGCTTCACTGGTTATCATTAATATTCGCATGGTAATACCCTCCTTGTCAAATTATAGCACGGCTTACAAAATTATAAAAGAGAAAAGAAAAGTATCCATTATTCGTGCAGAAAGTTTAATACTCCGGCACTCTGCATTGGAAATATTGACTCTGGTTACTCGGATGCAACTTATTGCTTGCGTAGTTTTATATTTTTATACATAATAACATATCATCATCCTATAGGAGGACAGTTATGAAAGGTTTTGCGATGCTTAAATTGGGCGAAACGGGTTGGATCGAAAAAGAACGCCCCGTATGCGGCCCGCTTGATGCAATTTGTAAGCCGTTAGCTCTTGCTCCGTGTACATCCGACGTACATACCGTATGGGAGGGAGCAATCGGCGAACGGCATAATATGATTTTAGGACACGAAGGCTGCGGCGAAGTTGTCGAAGTCGGTTCTCTAGTAAAAGATTTTAAACCGGGCGACAAGGTCTTGGTTCCTGCGATTACTCCCGATTGGAATTCGCTGGAAGCGCAGGCAGGGTATTCGATGCACTCAGGCGGTATGCTTGCCGGTTGGAAGTTTTCGAACTTTAAAGACGGTGTATTCGGCGAATACTTCCATGTCAACGATGCTGACGGAAACCTCGCGCATATTCCGGACGGAGTAAAAATCGAACATGCACCGATGCTGTCCGACATGGTTCCTACCGGATTTCATGGCGCCGAGCTTGCCGATGTTCAGTACGGAGATTCGGTACTGGTAATCGGTATCGGCCCGGTCGGTTTAATGTCCGTTGCGGGAGCCGAATTGCGCGGCGCTTCAAAGATTTATGCGGTAGGTACCCGCCCCGCCTGTATTGCAGCGGCAAAGTTCTACGGCGCAACCGATATTATCAGCTACAAGAACGGCCCAATCGATAAGCAAGTGCTCGACCTTACCCACGGTAAAGGCGTAGACAAGGTTATTATCGCAGGCGGCACCGTTGATACTTTTGACGAAGCCGTTAAAGCGTTAAAGGCCGGCGGCAAAATCGGAAACGTCAACTATCTCGGATCAGGCGTTTCCATCAAGATTCCGCGCGTAGAATGGGGTGTCGGAATGGGACACAAGCAGATCAACGGCGGGTTAATGCCCGGTGGACGCCTCCGCATGGAAAAACTGAGCAGCCTCGTTGCAGTCGGTAAGCTTGACCTGTCAAAGCTCATCACCCATACCTTCAAGGGCTTTGAGAATGTCGAAAAAGCGCTCTATTTAATGAAGGATAAGCCGGCCGACTTAATCAAACCGGTTGTTATCATCTAAAGCCGGCACTAGCCTCTGCGCGGATACTGAGCTAAAAAATACCGTCGGCTGATTCGAATATGAATTGACCGACGGTATTTGTTTTATTCGTGCGGAGGGTTTAATACCCGCCGTCCTCGGCAACGCTTGCGTCGGGTTTGTTGATGCTGTGAATATTTTTCTGTTATGAAGATTTTTGTGATTTCAGGCTTTTTAGGAGCCGGTAAAACAACCTTTATTCAAATGCTTTCCCAAAAAACAGGCATAGACTTTGCCGTTATGGAAAACGAATACGGCGAAGCAGGTATCGACGGAACCCTTTTGAAGCGAGACCGATTAAAGGTGTGGGAGTTGACTGAAGGATGCATCTGCTGTTCGCTCAAATCCGATTTTGCTTCCTCCATATTGACAATTGCAAATACGTTGGCTCCCGAATATCTCATCGTGGAGCCAACCGGTGTAGGTTTACTCAGCGCGGTGATGAACAATATCGGTAAAATCGAATATGACCGCATACAGCTCCTTGAACCGGTTACCGTCGCGGACGTACACTGCGTAGAACATTATCTAAAAGAGTTCGGCGGCATATATACCGATCAGCTGAAAAATACGCCGCGTATCCTTCTTTCTAAAATAGAAAATACTTCTGCCGAAGAGTTAAACCGTATTACCGCGATACTCCACACGGTGAATCCTGATGCGGAAATCCTCAATACCCCGTATCAAAATCAACCTGAGGAATGGTGGCGTCGGCTGCTGCAAACTCCGCTGAATAAACAGCGTACAATAGTACTCCCTGAAAAAGACCACGCGCTTGATTTGGAAAATATCAGTATTGCCGGCATTACCGTTGATACCGTTAACGAGCTTCTGGAGCTGCTGACTGCATTGCTACGCGGGTACTTCGGCGCTGTCTACCGCGCAAAAGGATTTGTGTCTATCGGCGGACAATGGACAAAATTCGATATTGTCGATAGACAGTACACCGTTACTGTTTGCGACCCGATGCCTGAATCAAAAGCCGTGATAATCGGACAAAATCTCGACTGGACACGGTTGCACAAAGCGTTTACTGCAGCTGCACCTCTATTGTACCGACCGTACACAGCAAATCCGGAAGCGGAATACGTATCGAAGCGCGGGAAGTATTTCCCGTCATCGTCTGTACGGTAACCGTTCCGACGGGAGTAATGTGTGCCGTCTGCACCTTATACGGAACATCGACGGTTAAGACGAATTCAGCGTTACGGAGTTCGGCTGCAATCTTTTTTCCATAAGCAGCACCAATCAGCTCTTCGTATTCCGCAAGCGGTATTGCATCGCCGGTAAACAGCGGAGCCATCAGCATATCAATAAAATCACGGCTTTCCTGCGGCAGCATCTCTAAAAACAATGCGATATTTTTCGGTGAAAGTGTTACCGCAACTTTCCGCTCTTTCATATTATAATTAATAACATCTTTGAGCAAATCATGATTTCGCGGCACCATGCACACGAGACGTAATCCCATTACCCCTCTTGCGGTAACTTCTTTAACCGCTATCCCCGATTTTGTGAGCGCTTCTTTCAACTCTTGAGTATTGAAAACCGATTGTTCGCCGGTTTGCTCGACTTTTTGTTTCAGCAAATGCGTAATATTCTTTTCTAACAAGCTGCTCGGTATAAATTCCGCAGTGAAGCGGCAATCCGCATTATCCCGTATAACGATATGGGCAGAAGAAGAACAGGCCGCTGTAATGCAAACGGCAGCAAGACAACATAATGTACGAAATAGTATTTTCATAATAACAAATTCTCTCAATCTCAAAGCAACCACACTAGAAGTATTTTAAGAGGTTACTCTTACACCACATCAGACGCTATATGCTGTAATAGATAGAAAAGAAGTGCATGATACTTCCGGAGAGTACAAAGAGGTGCCACACACCGTGCATCCATTTTATTTTTTTCATTGCATAAAAAACGCAACCGATGGTATAGAGCACACCGCCTAAAATTAAAAAACGGAAGCTTAACAAAGGGAGCTGTTCTTTCAACGGCCTTGCGGCAAATATAATCAGCCACCCCATGGGGATATAGGTAACAACCGATAATACGCGCACCCTGCTTCCGAATATAGCATAGAGCACAATACCGACTACCGCTAAACCCCAAATAACACCGAAGATAGACCAACCGACTGCTCCCCGCAATGCTGTAAGACAATAGGCCGTATAGGTTCCAGCGATAAGAATATAAATTGAACAGTGATCGAATATGCCGAATACTTTTTTTGCACCCAGCGGTAAAGCATGATAGAGCGTTGAAAACAAATATAAAATGATTAACGATGCACCGAATATCGTAAACCCAACAATACACCGCGCTCTATATTCGTCAGGCGCATAACGAACGGCACGAATAATAAGAAGCACCAACCCTGCAATCGAAAGCAAAGTCCCAATACCATGGGTTATAGCATTGACAATTTCCTCTCCTGTTGTATACCGCTTCGTAATTACTTGTGCCATCATATCTCCCATAAAAAACAAAACACTAAAACTCATCCGTTTTAGTGTTTTATTCCTATAGAATAACGGACTTTTAGTCTTTAATGCTATAGCGCTTCTTAAAGCGGTCGATACGTCCGGCAGTGTCTACCAACTTCTGTTTGCCGGTAAAGAAAGGATGGCACGCAGAGCAAATTTCAACTTTAATATCTTTTTCAGTAGACCGGGTCTGAATAACATTTCCACATGCGCACGTAATCGTTGTTTCTACGTAGTTAGGATGAATATCTTTTTTCATTATAATACCTCTTACACAGTGCCCCGAAAGGAGCATTACTATACCGCTTCAGTCTCAATCAGCCGAGACCATATTATTGCATAGTTCCGGAATTCATCAATTTCAAGAACACTTCATTATTCTTACTTTTCTTCATTTTGTCAAGGAGTAAGTCCATAATTTCAAGGTCATCCATCGGATTGATAACCTTCCGCAGCAGCCAAATCCGCTGCAAATCTGCCTCATCAATCAAAAGTTCTTCTTTACGGGTTCCCGACTTCTTGATATTGATTGCAGGGAATATACGGCGGTCGGATAACCTGCGATCCAAATTGATTTCCATATTACCCGTTCCTTTGAATTCTTCAAAGATAACCTCATCCATACGACTGCCGGTTTCTATCAACGCAGTCGCGATAATAGTCAGACTACCGCCTTCTTCAATGTTACGGGCAGCGCCGAAAAACCGTTTGGGCTTATGCAATGCATTCGAGTCAACACCGCCGGACAGCACCTTACCGGAAGTCGGCACCGTTTGGTTATATGCACGGGCAAGACGTGTGATGGAATCAAGTAAAATCACTACATCCTTTTTATGTTCAACCAACCGCTTTGCCTTTTCCAATACCATTTCTGCAACCTGAACGTGCCTTGTCGCCTGTTCATCAAAGGTTGACGAGATAACCTCGCCGCGTACTGTCCGCTCCATGTCGGTAACTTCTTCAGGCCGCTCATCAATCAACAAAACAATCAGATATACTTCGGGATGATTTTGCGTTATGGCATTTGCAATTTGCTGCATCAATATTGTCTTACCGGTACGAGGAGGCGCAACAATCAAAGAACGCTGCCCCTTTCCGATCGGACAGAACAAATCCATAATACGGGTTGAGTAAAGTTCGCTTGTTGTTTCCAGATTGAGTTTTTGACGGGGATACAGAGGGGTAAGGTTATCGAAGGGAATACGGCTTTGAGCAATGGATACATCCTCAAAGTTTACCGATTCAACCCGCAGCAGCGCAAAAAAGCGCTCCCCTTCTTTGGGTGAACGAATTTGTCCGTATACGGTATCTCCTGTTTTAAGATTAAACAACCGTATCTGACTCGGCGAAATATAAATATCGTCTGATCCGGACAGATAACTATTCTGCGGCGAACGCAAAAAGCCGTATCCGTCCGGCAGAATTTCCAAAGCGCCGGAGGCAAAAATAATTCCGCCGTTTTCCGTATGGTTTTTCAAGATAAAAAAGATAATTTCCTGTTTTTTCATCGCAACCATATCTTCATGCGGTATACCGTACTGCGCCGCTAAATCACGCAGGGCATGCATCCCCATACGCGTCAAATCGTTAATAACCAGTTTCAGTTTATTTTCGTTGTCTTCGGAACTGCTATTTCCATCTACAGCAGCATCTTGTGTTCGATTATAGGTTCTTCGCATAGAAGATTGGCGACGTGGTTTCTTCTCTGCCTCAGGCGCAGTTCCGTCACCGGATGGTTTTCTGCGCATACGCGACCGTACTACTAATTTTTTTTCAGGCTGCTCATCGGATACAATAGGATGTTCAGCATCACTGTCTGTTTGATGCATAGACCGTTCGGTTTCAGGGGACACGGTACCCGCGGCCTCTTGTTGCTCCAGATTCAACTCAGGCTGTCCTGAAAAATCCGGAGCGGCTCCGTCAGCAGTAAAAGGCGAACGGCGTACTTTTAAGATTGTCATAAAATTTCTCCATAGTAAATTTTAGTTAAAAAATATCAAGAAGATACGGAGTATTCTCTAAGAAAGATTAGCTTTGATAAGTTGTTTTAGGAAACACTGTGTTTCAAGACAGAAGCTTTTATCAAGACCACACGATCTTGTACATTGCTAACGGCACATTCTATACTACCGACATTTTTTACTTCTGTTTGGAATAACTGCATCCATCGCGGAATGAGTGCTTCCGTTTATCTCACAATAAGACTCACTTACAATAATAGATACCGTTGTAATAAATACCCATTGTGAAATAAGAAATGCCAAAGTTACCACCGATTACTCTACACATTGGATTAACCGGCAACTCCTTTATTCTACCTTTTTATTTTTTATCTTGTCAAGGGGATTATCATAACTCGATTGATTGTGATGTATCCCATTCAGCTGCTGTAACAACATTTGCATTGCAGCAGTATACGTCTGTTCACGGATAGCATCGCGCGTACCGCTAAACAGATACTTTTCAGAATATACGGAAGAAGTATGTTCATTCCCCGCACAGGCAATGCATACCGTACCGACAGGCAGCTGTGGGGTTCCTCCGGCCGGCCCTGCAAGTCCCGTTACTGCAAGGGCATATCCATGTCTGCCTGAAGAATCCGAAGCGATGGTTAATGCCCCCCGAGCCATCGCGGCAGCAGTTTCAATGCTCACTACGCCAAAGCCTTCCAAAACTTCAGCGGGAACATTTAATATATGCTGTTTTGCCTCTACCGAATAGGTAACCCATCCGCCCCAGAAAACAGCGGAAGCTCCCGGTATATCCGTAATGTATTTTGCGATCAAGCCGCCTGTTAATGATTCGGCCGTTGCAAGAAAAAGATTTCTACGTTTTAGTTCGTCAAATATATGATGAATCTGCAAAAACATTAGCCGCGCAGCTTTTGCTTGAGTTGTTCGGGATGCATTGAAAAGAGATTGGCATCAATTCCCGCATTGTCCCGTATCATGTGCACGGCACCCTCAAAGGATACATTATCTGCAATCTTAATACGGGCAGCATGGACATCTCCATGCACAATACTACCGGCCTTCATCTCTATCTTATCGGCAGCTGTTAAAGAGCCGTACACGGTACCTTCAATAACAATCGAAGCAGCTCTAATATACTGAGTTTTACAAACTGCACCTTTTTCTATCAATAAGAAACCTTGCGCATCTATAGCGCCCGAAAAAGTACCTTGAATATGCAGATCTTCAGTAAATTTCAAAAAACCGTCGAATACCGTCTCTTTCCCTAAAACGGTTAGTTTTTTTCTTTATCGATTTTTTTCATGCAGTTTTCCTAGAATTGAGTATAGTCCGTACTGAACCGATAATCAAGAGGCAAACAGCGGCTATTGCTGCTGCAAGCCCCAAAATATCTCCCCAAAGCACATACCATGTATTCGAGTTTGTTGTAAACGCGGGAACATCAACACACAGATATCCTTCAATAAACGGCTGCATCATCGCAGTAATATGTCCGTGCGGGTCAATTGCCGCCGTTTGCCCTGATGCTGTTGCCCTCACCATCGGCAGACGAGTTTCTACAGCCCGAAATACACTCATACTTAAATGCTGATATTGGCAGGCAACACTCTTCGCCCATGCATCATTCGACATATTGACAAATAACTTTGCTCCATGACGCGCAAAACGTCTCGTAATATAGCCGAACGTATCTTCGAAGCAAATCGGCACAGAAAAGTCCAATCCGTTCACCGAAAAAACCGTTGGATCGGTTCCTTTTTCCCAAAAATGGGTATCGTTTGCAACCAATGCCTCATAAATAGCGGGAAAAGTTTTTTTATATGGGAAATGCTCGGTAAAGGGCACCAAATGCATCTTTTGATATCGATCGGGCTGTGGAGGCAACACGTTCTCTTGAGGGCGAAACAGCAGAGCAGCATTATAGTCAAATCGATCTTCTACCCCTGCATCGGTTACCGTCTTTACAGCGTCATCGTTTCCAATTAAAAACGGCACCGGACGCGTATCAAGATAGGCTAAAAGCTCATGTACAAGTTCAAAGGTATTTCGATCCTCGCGATACCGATAGTGCCAATCGATACGGGGAATAAAAGCAGTTTCCGGCCATACGACCAGTGCAAGATCCGGATTATCGGTAATCGCTTGATCCGACAGCTTTTTCAGCGTTTTAAAATCTCTTTTGTATGATTCGACTCCTCCTACCCACGGATCCGAGTTTGGCTGAATAAGGGCAATACGGGCAGTCGGTAAATCTTTATAATCTTGTTGAATAGACACACCGTAAATCAATGCGGCAATAACACAGAGGCACCAAATCAAAGCAGGAATACGTTCTTGATAGGCAAATACACGGAAACCGCGCAGCCAATTCCGCAACGACTCTGTACAATACGGTTTTATACCGGCAGCAATCCATGCGGAAGGAAAACAAACCAATGCGGAAACGCCCCACACACCAAAAACCGATGCAATCTGAATGAGCGGTATAAACTGCCACTGCGAATAGCCTACCAAACCATACGAGAAACCGAGGAATCCAAGTGTCTTAACATACTCGTATCCAATCCAAATCAGCCATTGTACGATAAAACCGTATCGAGGAAAACAGATATCGGCTAATTTAAGCAGGGGCACCGTTAACATATAGTAAAAAAAGTATTCCAGTGCAACAATATACATTGCAAGAGGGTGAAATCCCCACAGCCAATAACTAAAAATACAATAATTAAGAACGCCGTAAATTCCGCCCCACAAAAAAGAAGAAGGGAGCGAAATTCTACGAACTAAAATAAAAAGAGGTATAAAAATAATATAGGCGAGGAATGGCAACCCTGTTGAGATCAAAAAACCGGGCTGCGAAAAAGCAAAAAGCGCAGAAGAACTTACAAGCAGGGCTGCATTAACCCCCCAATAGGCAAGACTTCTACTTCTTTGCATTCGAAACCTGCTTCCCTACAAGCGGACGCACAGCTGCGCTCAATATCTTTCCCGGCCGAAATACAACTACCGAGTGATCTGTAGTGTCAACCAATGCTCCCGTTTTGGGATTCCGCATTCCCTTTCGCCCCTTACGGAATTGTACCGAGAATGTACCGAAACCACGAATTTCTATTGTTTCACCTCGCTGCAGAGCGTCAAACATTTCCGAAAAGAACAAATCACTGATAGAATGAATATCCTTCAACATATGATCTGTTTTTTTATAAATTGCATCGACAATGCCTGTTTTTGTTTGTTTACTTACCTGTTTATGTTTACTCATCTTTAACCTTCCAGACGACATACAAAATTTTTCTTAAAAGCAACCTTGGTAAGACAGCAATATAAATAACCGGCTATAACAAAAACCGGCTGCTGTTTTAAAAGGTAGAAGCGTAAGGAGATGTCATTTATATTATATTACCCGTTATCCTCATTGCATTCCATCACTAAGTACCGGCAAATAGAAACACATATAGCAACACTTTCCGTCATTCTAACGATAAAACCAAAAAAGGATAAGGGATAATGAAAATGTAAAAAGATAAATACGCTATTTTTGTGAAAAAGTTACATTATACAACTTTTGCATACGAGACTTTTTTCGTGCAGCAGCATTTTTTGTAATAATTCCCTTCCGAGCAGCGCTATCAAGCTGATGCGCAAGTTCTTTTAATAACGTCATAGCAGATTCGGCATTTTTTTCAACAACAGCAAGTGTATATTTTTTAGCACATGTACGTGCTGCCGACTTCACCGATTTATTATGGATACGGCGTACTTCACTCTGTTTATGACGTTTTATAGCAGATGCATTATTTGCCATTTAAAAACCTCCAATAAAATTATTAGCATACAATACAGAATAATGATATTAAACCATATCAATCTTTTTTGCAATAGCTGCTCGTAATTTCTTTTCTTCTTCTACAGGGAGCCCAAGTGAGGCAGCATTATCAAGATCATGCAAGGCCAAGATAAGTTGATTTTCTTGAAAATAAGCCAGTGAACGCCTAAAATATACATGCGCTTGATATCCGTTTATTTCAAGAGATTTTGTAAACATCGTTATTGCCTCTGAATTTTTATCCATCATCATCAATACGATACCTGCATAATAATATGAGCGGAAATTCTGAGGATTTTCATCCAGACTGGCACAAAAATCCTTATATGCACTGTCATATGCACCTTGAGCAAAAAAAGCCATACCGCGATGCTTATAGACAATGGATGCTACCAATGTATTCGGTTTTTGATTTAAGATTTTCGTATATAATGCTTCCGCCGTTGGAAAATCTCCGCAGTTATGTGCTTTGATAGCATGAAAAATCATACTATCAATTGTTTCCAAAGCGGAAGTATTCGCGGAGTTCATATCGGATTTTTCTTCGGCTTCCGAATGATCACCGAGCAATCCATTTGTAAATTCATCGGCACGCAGATAAAACTGTTCACGTCGCCTATCCAGTTCCGTATTCAAGCTGTTTTGAGCATCTCGAATTTCTTGAAAGAGTATATCTGCGAGGCTGAGACTTGCATTAATAGAAGCAAACTTCCGCTTAAGAGGAAAATCAAAGGGGGAAAATTCAAATTTATAAATAAGCTCATGTTCAACTTCTGCCCATGCATCTTGTAAAATTGTTCTAATCTGGACTTCAAAAATTAAATTTTCCGGCAGTAGTAGTCCCACTTTAAAGCTTTCGGGGATATCCGCTAAAACATGAGTAGACTCATAGCCGAATTCACAAAAAGTACGGCCAGCTCCCTTCCGTTCCACCTCTCGAACAGTAAAATTCTTTACGAGAATATTTTCCACTTCGCTGAGATTCTGTAAAAAAGGACATACAATTCGAATACCGATTAAATCGGTTACAAGCGGAAACCGGATTCCCGGATCAGTAGGCGGGAATTTTAATAATTTTTCATAATAACTGTCAAAGCTCTTGACCCTTGTTTTATAGGCAGGTAATGCAGATACTTTAACGATTGATCTTAAATGATCCTCAAGCCGTTTTAATAAGACGGTAAAATGGGGGTGGTACTCATTGTAGTGTTTTTTTAATTGATTTTTATCGGGTATCCACACGGTATTAAATGACATAACCAAATTTAGAACAAAAAATAGGCGGTACTTATTATTATAGATACCGCCTATTAGTTCATTAGCTTAATGAGCTAGTTATTTGTATTTCCAGCTGCAGCAGAACCTTCAGAAGGAGTAAATCCTGCTTCGGTTGCCATCTTCTCCTGCTCTAAGAAGCGGAGAACTTGGGTCTGACCGAAACGGGCAACTTCACGCTGCATACGCTCATTGCTCAGTTTTGTCTGAATACCCCAGATGTCTTCATCAGCAAAATCGCGTACAGTGTTCAACACAGCCTTATCATAGATAAGCTTGACATCTTTGAAGTAACCTACAAATGCTCCACCTTCATGTGCTGCATCACGGGTAACCAAGAAACCTACAAAGGTGCTATAAGGAAGTGATGTAGGATAAGCAGGATAGATACGAGTTTCACGGCTGCGTACATCGGTCAAATAAGCAGGGTTATTCCACACAAGCTCTTTCCAACCGTCAAACAACAAATATCCCATGAAATAACGCTTTACTTCGTTCTTTTCATTACGGATGAGTACATAAAGCCCATGCGGGAAGTTCATACCATAAGTATTAACTGCAATGGACTTAATAACGCCGGTATTACGAACAACACCGTATCCGTCTTCAAAGCGTCCTTTTCCTGAAGCTTTTTCTTCATCAGTCGGCTCCTGAAGATTGCCTTGATCATCAACCTGCGCAAGCGGTTCATACATCGGTATATCAAAAGTCGGTTCAATTGTTGCACTTGCATTATGCGCCCACAGCGGGAACTCAATGCGTACACCCATTAAGGTTTGACCTGCAAAGTTTTTTGCTTCATCACTGACTTTTGCTTCAGTAGCATGAGAAACGGCAACCGAAGTCGGATTGCGGGAAGATGAGTTCAAAACTACTTCCCACTGACCGATAGCCAAAGATGTTCTCATCAGAGCCTTCTGCTCATCGGTGTAGGTAGAACCTGCGACGGTAGCATAATCCATAACCGTTCTGCGGTTCTGAGTCATAGCACCGTTCTTATCCGCAAGGATATCTGCGTTCAATAACGCAAAGTCAACCAAAATTGCTTCTTCAGCAACCGCAAATGCACCGATAAAGAGAAGTGCAATTGCTACAAGTATGCTTGTTCTTTTCATTCAAAAGCTCCTTTTCCATTGTTAAGAATGCCCTGTTGAAAATAAGTATACGAAAGATACCTATTCTTGTCAACTCTTTTTATTATCGGTTGAAATATGGGAATTTTTTACATAGATCGGCATACCATCGATATAAAAATAAACGGTAGTGATATTTTTACAGTTTACCGCAATGTTTTTCCGGAACAAAGTATAAACGGTATAAAAGTCGGGCGTTTTAACATTCGGCGTTAAGACTTGAGCAGGAAAATCAACATATAATGCCTTATCACGCACAAAACAGCTGCGGGGTAGTAGTTCGGGATCGGCAAAACGTAAAAAACGGTGATCGGCAGGACCGAGCAGCAACTCATTTACGAGAGACACTGCAAACTCCGGCTCTGACAACGGCGGTAAATACCGTTCTTCAATACCGGTACCGCCATCATTTTGCGGAAAATACAACAAAGTACGCGTTTGTTTAGGACTTGTCATATACGATAAAAACAACACTCCGGCGATTACACTGAGCAGCAGCCAGCATACCATCCTCGGTTTTGTAAAAAAACTCATCTCATACCTTACCTATCAGGGCAATCGCATCAGATATTTTTTGAGAATCCCCGCAGAATAATTAAGGCTGTTCAACCGTTCCTTTTAAAAACATGAGGGCATCTGCGTTGTCGCTACGCCGAAATAAATACTCGCCGTATACCAGATACGTCTCCGTTTTATTTCGGCTAGGCTCCTAGCATCTGCTCCGCCTATTTTTAAAAGGCTTACGGAAAGATTTTCAAAAACAGTCCATTATTCTGCGATTTTTATCTAGTTATCTGATGCAATTACCCTTCTTTTAACAATAAACCGCACGAAATTTTCGAAAAAATTTCGTGCAAAAGGAAGGTAACCGCTCAAATATTTCTCGTCCGGTTACCCGATTTTACCTATTGCCCCTCGAAGCGAGAGATAAATGCAGTGAGGCCATTATATATTCCTTGTGCGCATCTTTGCAAGTAGGAAGGAGTGTTGAGGCGTTTTGCTTCTTCGGGATTGGTCACAAAGCCCAGCTCGATGAGTACGCTCGGCATCTTTGCATTCCGCACGACAAACCATTCCTTTTCTTTTAAACCGCGGTTTTTACTCTCTTTACCGATTTGAGCCTCCAGTCCGTCGGAAATATTCTTGGCGATCAAAATACTTTCGGTAGAAAATTCTTCTTCAAGCATTATATTTAAAATATGAGCAATCTCTTTTGATGTTGCATTTTTATCGATTACATCGCGCCGATAATCGGTAGGCAAATACCAGATCTCAAAACCATAAGGAGCCTTGTTAAACGGAGATGCATTTGCATGTATCGAAATATAGAGGATGGCTTCATTCTTCTTGAGGGAAACTTTATTCGCCATTTCGACCCGCTCCTCCAAACTGGGATATGTATCATCGGAACGAGTCAGCAAGATTTTTTTATCGGGATAGGTTTTGCATAACATATCATAGAGAGAAAGCGAAACGGTTAACGCAATATTTTTCTCGTAGACAGGGATAGTTTTACCGTTTTCAACGTAAGAACCGATGGTACCGGGATCTTTTCCTCCATGACCGGGATCGATAAGAATTGCACCGACACGGAAAAACGAACCGGTATCAAACTGCTTAAAAAAATCTTCCAGCTGCGTAAAAAGCGCTGCGGAAAGCTGAGGCTGAGCATTTGTTCCCATCAGAGGAGCTTGAGTGATTATCGTTTCATGGTAGTCAAAAAACACAAGCGGCATACCAACCCGGCACTGTGCCGTATGGTCTCCGACCGTAAACGTAATTTCCTGTGACAGCGGATTCCATGACAGGTCGGCGCCAAGTGACTTTGCCGCGTCAAGTGCGGAAACGGTTTTCTCCGCAGCGAAAGCGGGGACAATACCCAATAAAAAGAGGAAAATACCGGCAATAAAAAGAGTGCTGTTATGCCTTTTCACAGTCATACCGATAGAGTAATCCTTGCAGTCCGCCGCGGATAAGCGCCTTCCAATATTCGTTCTTTCGCTGCACATCTACCGAGGAGGGGACATCGCTTTCCGCCGGAGACACAGCACTCACTGCGCTCCTTTCCGGCGAACCGGAGACGCCCAGTAAGGAAGCCAACCCCGGTTCCTCCTCAAGCGCTTGACGCAGCAATTCCCTCAGCGGCCTGCCTTGCAGATCGCGGGCGGTACCAAGCGCTGCCGCTAAAAAGTACGGCAGTACAAAGCCTCCTTTTTCTTCATAAACGGCATCTGCGAGTAACCGGTCAAAAAAAGCGCTTGAGGCTGCTGAAAAACCTCCGCTGCGTTGCCCCTTACAATCCGCCGTAGGAGCCGCGGTAAGAACCTCGGCAGCTACCTTTGCCGCAGACTCGGCGCCGGCAAGCGGTTCCGTAAATTGCAAAAAATTCGGTGGAAAGGTCTGCTGTTCCGCCGGGAAGCGCAGCTCCGCCAAAAAAGCATCGGTTTCCGCAACATGGGGTTTAAGCCGTAGTACGATTTTACGGCAGGCTGCCTCGCTTGCCAGCACCGCTTCCCGGCGGCTCGGCGCAGCGCTCAGCACATTGCCGCATTTTTCTACATTGTTCTGCGGGAACACCACCGTATCGCCCGCACCCGCTCGGGGAAACACATCTTTGACGAAGGGCGCTGCGCGCGCGGCTTCCAAGCCGCTGACAGCCGCCACCTGCCCGGGAATGGAAATCCAGGCTCGTTCCGCAGACACAAACTGACAGTTTTGCTTAAGCGGGATAACAAAAGAATCCTTCCCGCACGTATGCAGTCGAGGCGAGCCGCCGAGTGCCAGGGTCAACGCTGCCGCCGTAATATCCAAGCCGCAGCTGTACGGCACCGTCCACCCCGACATATAGCCGCCGGAAAGGCGGGCGGCGATCTCTCCGACAAAGGCCTTACCGTTCCGCACCAAAATATCGCCCTTCACTGCTCCGTCGGTTAAGCCGAGCGCATGAACACCGCGCTCAAACACCGATATAACCTCATCGGCAATTTCTTGCGGGCATTCCGACGGGATCGTATGCCCCATCTCGATAAAATACGGGGGAAAAAAGATATGCCGGTCGGCAAGCGCGGTGATGTACAGCCGCCCGTCGAAAACCAGCCCTTCAATCGAAAATTCACTTCCTTCTATGTATTCTTCAACGATGACGCGCCCGCTGCGCGAATACCGCGATGCGGTTTCCGCAGCTTCCCGCAATCCGGAAAGCTCCTGAACCAGCGAGCAACCGCGGGCGCCCATGTTATCGACGGGCTTAACTACCAGCGGAAAACGCCCTGCGAGCTCTCCGAGCCGCCGTTTAAGTGCATCAGCCACGGCTGTATCCGCATCACTGCATCGGGAATTCTCCACAGCACCAACCGGAGCTGCAAGGTCGGCGGCGGTCAGTTCGATAAAAGCGGGAGACGGTACGCCGGCTTTGCGGAAACATTCCCTCATCCGTACCTTATCCGTCGCATTGAGCGCTGCTTCGAGCGTGTGCCCGCGCAAGCCGCAGGCAGCAGCAATCGCGGCAACTGCGGCGGAGAAATCCGTCGCGGCGGTAAATACCGCATCGAGTCCGCCGTTCTGCTGTAAATACCGCGCATAGTCGATAAGGCGCGCGGTATCTTTTAAATCGATGCATACGAACTCGTCGGCTTCCGCTGCACATACCGCGGACGGATTTCCGTCGGCTGCAACAACGGTGCAGCCGAGTGCGCGGGCTGCACGTATCGCAACACCCTGCATAAAACCTGCGCCGAGCATAAACACCCGTTTTTTAGTCATCAAACGCTCCCATAAAAAGTCAAGAAGAAAGTTTCAACTTTCGATTGACTTTTTACGCACGTTCGCAACGAAGTGAGAACGTGCATATAATAATACAAGTTTGCGCTTGTGCAAACTTGTGTAAACCAAAGCCGTGCTATTTGTACGGCTTTGGTTTACATGCCCATCTTTACCGCATAAATTTCCATACTGTCCCCAAGCTTAAAGAGCTTACTAACCAGCATCAGTATATTCCAGCGAAAGCCGCCTTTTTTTATCTTGGCCGCATGGGGAAAACGCTCCGGATGATGCCCAATGGATACAATTTTTTTTACGGTAAAACCGTAGCGTTCCAGTTGTTTTTTTGCCTGCCGTCTATCCCAAATAGTATAATGGTCGGTCGGACTCTGCGAAAAAAAGAGGCGGCGGTTCCACCGGCCGGTAACGCCCGACAGTGCAGGCGTAGAAAAAGCAAAAATTCCGCCCCCGATCAAAAGATCGGAAACCTTCTGCAGCACCGAATTCAAATCCTGAAAATGCTCGATAACAAACCACATCGTTACCGCAGAAAAACCGCCTGCTTCAAGCGGAATACTGAGCGGCTGATTATGCTGTTCGGTGAATGTTTTTTCAACCGTAAAAGAAAACCGTGCCGGAAGTACCGGGAAGGGCGCCTGACACGCAGGGAGCTGCAGCGTCTTGCAAACATAGTGCACCGCTTCCGCTGAAATATCGGTTCCCACCGGATTCCACCCGGACTCCTTTGCAGCTGCAAGGAAGGGACCATAGGCGCAACCCACATCGAGAATCCGCTTTGTACCGTGATGAAGGCCTTCAAACAGCGATTCTTCCTTGCCTCCATTAAAGACCTTTGCATAGATTGCATTGATGATCGACATCCGCCGTAACCCCTGCCGTTTAATCGATTCAAAGTCCTCCAGATAGGTTTTTCCGTACTGCGCTTGATATTCTTCAAAAAAATACTGTTCGCTGTAGTCCTTTTTTTCTGCAGCAATAAACGACGGATAGTACATCCCGCAGACGGGACAACGCGAAACAGTCTTATTCTCTGCCCTGCCTTCCGGAGGCAGTGAAGACGGTTCATCACAGAGCGGACAACGGTGCGCGGTTGCTGCAGAAAGCTTCAAGATAAACTCGGCTAGGCTTTTTTCCCTTGACTGCGGTGTAACGATGGAAGGAATATCGATACCTGCCTTGAACAACGCTTTAATATCCTGAGCGGCCGGCATACCGGCGGACATCGTTGAAAATCCCGCATTGAGTCCCAGCCGATAATGATAATCGGTCGGAGAAACAAGAATAACCGCACAACCTGCGGCGAGCGCTTCAAAGGCGGTAAAGCCGTAGTGTGTTACTACGATATCCCATTCGCAGAGCCTATCCCGCAGATTTTCCAAATAAGGATAGACATAGAGGTTCATCTTTTGCTGCGAATATTTCTTTTCATTGGGCTCAATAACGGACACTTCCGCACCGAGCTCGGCAAAGATATGAGCAAGCGGAAGCCCCATGTGAGCGGCATCTTCGCCGCCGCAGACAATCAAGAGCTTTGCATTTTCAATGGGAAAAAAGTATTTCCCGTTTTTTCGTATTTTTTTAAAGCCCCGTCCCGCTTCCGCTTTTGCGGCAGTGCAATAAAGTTGACTTCGGTGAGATTCGCCCTGAAGGCTTCAACCGACTCAGAATAATCTGGAATGCGTTCGGAGTGATCGGCGGTACGATTTCGCGATGGTTGCGAAGAATTTGAAGCACTTGATGAATCCGACGAAGGCTTCGGCACCGATACGTCAGACAACTCAATGGGATGAGGTAAGGCAGGAAGAATATCGATCAGATAGTCGACAAAAGCCCTCCCCTCGCCTCCTTCATCCAAGGCGACGACCGGTGCAATTTTTTTAAGCTGCCGCACTTCTTCCGCCTGTGTCCTAAAATTATCGAGGATAAAGACACATGTTTGCTCGGGAATTTCATTGACGGTCTCAATATTTCCTATCTTTTTAATGATAGCTTGCACAAATGAAGGCTCAGATGCTGCACCGAGATACAACACTGAGCGCAACTGAGGCGCAAGCTCTTGCATCAAGCTGCACGCACGGCGGAGATGTCCCGTTCCCTGCCCTTCCCGTACCGACGGAACAAACACGGCAATTCTACCGGCATATCGGCATGCCTTCATAACTGCGGACGCAGACGGAGGCATTACGGCTTTTTCCCTTTGCAGATATTGCATCATCAATTCCGCACATTCAAAATCATCCTGCGTATCGACTGTTGTCCGCAAGTGCGGCGCATACCACTGCAATGGAGCAGTTTCTTTTACACAGATAAAAGTGTCGGTATGCCGATACAGGGCGGGGCCGACGTGTTCATGATCATACGCATCATCGGTAAGCCGTTCTGCGGTAAGAAGGCTCTTCGCCTTTATAATTTCGACGCCGCTGCCGTGCGGAAGACCGGTGAAGGTAAAATAATCAGGCTCACCAAGTTCCACAAACCGCTTAACGGAAGCTTCGGCGGCTTCGGTAAACAAAAAGGGATTATCGCCCGTTGCACGGATAATCGTTGTAATGGGACGGAGCGAAGTTTCAAACTGCCTGATAACCGAACAAAAACGGCCGAGTACATCGGTCTCCGAACCGCTGATGAGAGTATAATGGAATTGTTCTGCAATCGGTGCAAAATCAGCCGCGGAAGCACGGTCGCAAGCAAGGATATACCGCTCTGCCGGAATCTCCCTCATTGCTTCAAGCGTATAGGCAAGAAGCGGTTTGCCGCAAAGGTTCAACAGCGCTTTACGCGGCAGCCGTGAAGAATTGAGGCGTGCTTGTACAACAACGGCAACACCTGAATAAACACTCATATAAAAGGCTCCCAATGCTCTATTAATGTACGGGCGGTGGTTATAAACCGATTTTTATTCAGTTGAGTCCATCGCCGTGCTTCAGAAAAATGCTGCCATGCATGCAGCGGATTTAAACCTGAGTTATGCAGATAGCTCCAGAATAACTTACAAGGAATAGCAGCCTCCCCGTCCGTCAATTCCGGTGCAAGGTTTTTAAGATAAAACTGCCGATACGAGGCATCAACGGAAATATCCTCAGGAGGAGGCTCGCCCTCATAGTGAATCCGGAACGAAGTAAAGATCCGTATCGACTCTCCCCAAAGGTGAGCACGAAAACCGAAATCGAGATTTTGCCAATACGGATTCTGAATCGTATAATCGAAACCACCGAGCTGCATACACTTATTTCTACTATAGATTCCCATAAAATCATAGGGATAAATAGTTGCCGTCTTATTTTTGATACAGGAAAGCTGTTCAGTCGAAAATCGATTTCCATTCAGACTGGGAACCATTTGATTAGGTACCGCTTCACCACGCACATTTGCCAATACAGGCGCTGCACAAAATAAATGCTCTTGTTTAATCTTTTCAAGTACCCGCTCGGTAAAACTTCCCGGTGGAATACGTGTATCGTTCCATAATACCATAACATATGGAGCGGACGTCTCGGCAAAGCCGAGATTAATCATCTCCCCGACGGTGAGTTTTTCTTGGGGAAATAAAAAGCGTACTTGCGGAAATTTTCCCGTGAGGCTTTCCATGTCACTAACATCAGCACTTGACTCTATCGAAATAACAGAGGTAAATCCTTCAGCTAACAACTGCTCAAAAAAGAGCTGCCGATAATACTTTCTGCCGCGGTTTAACACTAGAACGCAAAAGTCTTCTGTCTTATCTTTTCCCCGATACTGCATACCGCCGATAATGGTATGAGAAACTTTCCGTTCGTTAAAAGTTGTAGGTATAGTATTCGTCACAATGTTCACATACCCCCTTATAACAGGATTGTATCTGATCGGAGTACAAACGCCGGCCGTTTTCCCAAATCGTTTCAAGCGGCATCGTAAAGGCATTACCGAGTACAACCGAACGGCTGACATCTTCTTTACAAAGCGGAACGGTTCCATCCGTACAAATAGACAAATCACGCTTGAGGTGCCAACAGGGATGCCGCTTCAACGGAGAAATATCGGCAGGACGGCGGTCTGGAAGAGTCCCGCAGAGATGGTCATATTTTTGAATAAGCGGCTTTGCCTCCCGTTTTTCCCATAAGCGGTAAAAAGGCTCCAATTCCGCTTCATTTTCGTTCATACGTGTCATCTGTACCCACACAGCCTTTGGGAACACTGTTGCAAGGTGGTCGGCAAACGTCGCAGCTTGCTTTAAACACCGTTCGGCATCCTCATCGGGAAGCTGATGCACGGTGCCATAAGTTTTTGAACCGGCCGCATCGATATCGACAATCCAGTAAATCGGCAAGCGCCCATTACTTCTTGGCGGTACATCCCTGCAAACTTGAGCAAGCCGGTCAAAAGCCTCAAGATTAGCCGCCGTTTTTTCTACAACACCGCTCGTTTCTATCAAGACTGAAAGATGCCGATGGTTCAATATCTGCTCCACAATCGTTACAAACTGAGGATGCAAGAGCGGCTCCCCATAGAGCGACAGCGAAATAACGGCGCTTTCGGAAAAAGCGGCAATCGCATCGATGAGCCGAGCGGCAGCTTCAAAGTCCATACAGCAAGAATCATCAAATTTTTCAGGGAACAGCTTAGGGCGATAGATGGAACGCAAAGGGTGATAGGCAATGAGTTCAATCCCGTAGTAGGCAGGCAATGAACGCAGATACTCTTGCCGCTCGGTGATATATGCCGCATAGTTCTCCGCAGTGATGCCGGTAAAATGACTGCACAAAAGCCATGAGGCCTTGGTGTCGGTATAAAAAGCGAGCCGCAGGTACCGCATATCTTCGGGCGCAATCATCGTTTCCAAGTCGTAAGAATTTATATCTTTTTTAACGGTATCAAACAGAAAAGAGCGATTAAGCGGTACCTCAGCTGCAAAAGGCAGCGCTGCTAATATGGGTACCAGACCTGCCGAAACGATTTGCGGAAGCAGCCCTTCAGGATATCCATCCGCAAAGCTGTATTCCGCCTTATAGGTACAATGCTGAGCATAGAGCTGCGCCGCACCCGCGCTGTCTAAAAAAGGAGCATCAGCCCATGCAATAAAGACATGATCAGCTTCCGCTGCAAAAGGGATAAGCGCCTTAAAAAAAGCAGCAGCAGTCTCCTCTGCAACCGGAACCACCCGCACCGGCGGCAGGGCGGAAGGACACACATCATCGCAGTATTTTTGAATTGCAGCACATTGCTCGGCTGCTGCAGTTATAATAGTACCCGCATAATCGGGGAAATGACTTGTACGCTCCAATGCGGAAGCAAGAGCGGTACAACCGCCTTGGGTAAGCGGCCGCAGCGCATAATTGGAAATACCGTTCGCAGCCAGCACAACAAAAGATTTCATACTCTCCAATATCGGCATAAAATCTCCTTCGGTAAACTGCTGCAAGCTAGAAAGAAGTGCGCGAGAGCGGCGAGCCTATCCACACACCTTCGGCTCCAAGATACTCTTGCTTTTGTCCTTCAATAAGAAACTGTACCGATTTTACGGTTGAGAACTCCGTTGCCGTGAATACCACTTGCAAGAGCTGCGCCAAGGCGCCATCGATACCGTATTGGTTAAACTGAAATTCTTCGCTCACATTGATAAATGCGACACCGTCTCTGACCCATGCGGAACGGAGCTTGGTACCGGGCGGAATAAGCGTCCGCACTCCCTGCTTTAACTCGTCCATAGTAGGAGCGGCAAAAAGCGCTTCAAGCGCATCGCTCATCGGCGCATCGGACTTAGGAAGCAAGCGGGTCGCGCTTTTAGGAATGAGTTTTCCGTCCGCATCTACCCGTACCCAATATATAACCGCTTTTCTTACCGCCGCCGATCGATTTTTATCGGTTTCGGGTTTTGCCGGTGCTGCTGCATGAGGTTTCTGGACTGATGAAGCAATAGATTGCGGCTGTTGTGCGGTTGTAGTGCTGTTGCGCTGCGGCGAAGTCCGTTCATCAGCCGGTTTGGGCGTTGCCGGACTTGGTACAGTTGTTTGTCCGCTGTTTTGCTGCGAATTAACTCGATTATTATTTTCAGGCTGAGGTTTCTTTACTTGCTCATTATTACGCGCATTTGAAGCTCCGGATTTTTCCGATGCAGCGGGTTGCTTATGGGTATCTTGATGCGGCTGTGCAGATCCGCTGTTGGTTTCCTGTTCAGGTTCTTTACTTCCGTCTCCCTTTACAGGGACATTATCTCCGCTATCTTCTTTAGATTGAATGTTAGGCAGTGCTTGTGAAGATTCTTGCGATGTTTCGGTTTTATCTTTTAAGAATATATTTCTCGCGTTTGTTTTATCTAAAACAAAAGATATTGTATCTTTATTCAAGAAAAAAAGTACCGCGATTAATAAAATAAATACAATCCAAAAGAGACAGCCGAGCGATATTTTTCTTTTTGTACGTTTTGCCATAGGTAATATCATACGATACTTTATAGCCTATATGCAAGTAGCCGAAAATAAGATAGTGCATCTCAAAGAACTCGGGTGGTTTTTGCTCACTTTCCGATAAACGATTGAGTATAACGGGTATTTAACCGAAAATAAAAGTATGAGAGTGCTTTTATATGATCAAGATCTGCAAAGAAATAAAAGTCTCCACCGGTATCTCGAAGATGCCAACATACAAGTCGCGGCTGCTTATTGCTTAAAGGATTTTCTCTCTAAGTTCAAAAGCCCGTCACTCAAAGTTTTACTTATCGAACACAGTAGAATTCAGCACTATAATATCGACATTGAAGAATTACTTGAAAAACTCGGCTTAACTTTTACCGTGATCGACTATACCGAAACAGAAACAAGCTTTGATTTTACCGTTCATTACCTATCATCATATTACTACTTTCCATTTACAACCGAAAAAGACAAAGAACTGATTAAAAAAGTTAAAAAGAGACTTCGAAAGTATAAGAAACAAAAAGAAAAATCGGCAGCTGAAATAGAACATCAAGCAATCAGGGCTTATTCTGCCAATGCGAGCAGTGTCAGTCGAGTCATGAAGTATTTTACAGAGAAACAAAAACAACTGATTAAAAGGTTACTGGAAAAGAAAGACGGAATAAATGTAGAAGAAATTATTGAATTATTAAATGCCAAAACGGTCAAAAACAGTCAAAACTATGCACAAACACATATCTACCGGCTTAGAAATAAGCTCAATCGTCTACTCGGCGATGAATACATTATTTCCTATAAAAATCACACCTACCAGCTATTTTGTATCCATAAATGACAATTACTGTAAACCGTCACCCTATATCGTGAAAAACTACAAAACAATATCTTACCGTAGAAAGAGTTCAATCTACGGTAAGATGACAAACTTTCACTATTTCGATAAAACAGCAGCGATGCGCTCAAGAACCTTTTTGCGATCGAGCGGTTTAACAATGTAGTTTTTTGCTCCAAGCAGCAGAGATTTCTTTACCAACTCTTCTTTTCCAAGTGCGCTGATCATAACAACCTTTGCATTTTTATCAAAGGCCATTATCTGTTCAAGAGCCGTAATACCGTCCATTTTGGGCATCGTGATATCCATTGTAACAAGGTCAACATTCGGACACAACTCTTTGTATTTTTCAACACCTTCAAAACCGTCAGCAGCAGTTGCAATAACTTCGTAGCCTTCGCTGGTTAAAATCTGACCGATCTGTTTAGAAACGAAAATAGAATCATCTACCACCAGGACTTTATAAGCTGAACCATCAGCTCTTACACCACCCGGGGCACGTTCGTTAATAGACGGAAAATCTTGTTTAGAAATCATAGCCTACTCCTCTTAAGCTCTGTCGCGAATAGCAACGTTTATTTCAACTTTACCTTGCGCCGTTTCCATCGGTACAATCAATGCTTCAATATCACTACTCGATATTGACATATTATCACCGGTGAAAAGAGCAGGCGGGGTTAAATCGAATTTAAACCCGAGATCATGCAGTTTTGTTACTGCTTGTGCGGTAATGAGATTCGCAAGTTCCGTGATCGTCGCACGCCCCAGTTCATCAAATTCGGTGAACTCTTCTTGATTCATCGCCGATGCGATCTTCAATGCCGTTTCCGGTGTCATATCAAAAATAACCCGTCCTTCAACATCACCGGCCAAACCTACAATTGCCGCAACGCCCATCACAGGCATACAAGTAGATTTCAAATACAAGTCACCGCGTTTAACTTCACCGCCGAGCACTTGCACTAAGATGTTATAGGCAGCTTCACTAAACGGATTGATATACTCTACACGCATCAAAATCTCCTTCTAAAAAAATTAAACGAACAATAACATCCGTCACGGTACGAGGTCCGTTTTCAGTTTTATACAAACTGCGCATGACAACCGTTTATCAAACAGCTGCCAGCCCTCTGTTTATCAATAATCAAAAATCGATATCGATCTTCGATTATCCGCTACAATCTACTCTCGTGAGAAAGTAGTTATATCCCCCATCACTTGCCGCATCCATCCGCTCTGTTTCGGCATCATTTCATTTGCACCCAAGATAACAACACCGGTTGTTTTCAGTTTATCCCTAAATTCTTCCAATAAGATGCTTTGCTTTTCCGTTTTGATAAATGATAATACATCACGAGCAAGGATAATATCAACATCCGGCAGGGTATTTTGGTGCAAACAATCATGGTATTCAAACAAGATCATATCTTTTATTTCTTGATTGAAGCTATATGAATCATTTACCCCTTTGACTAAATACGGTTTAAATCTATTGATCACCTGATCTTCAGGGACAGTCAGCATCGGCGCATTAGAAATAGCCAACAAGTCAGCATCATTGGCATAAATTCTGATTGCAGCGCGGGGATATTTTTGCTTCAACAGTACCGCAAGGCTGTATGTCTCATATCCCGAATCACAACCGACATTCCAAACGGTAATAATCTTCGCATCATTATCGGGTAAGGCAGCCAATACCGTATTCATATATGAATCAGACCAAAAGCGCCGTGTATTAGGCGAAAGAAAATTACTCAAAAACTCCCGTGCTTGGTCTTCAGATTGTATTTGGATGCTTGAAGCGACCCGCATATCCCGCCATTCATAGTATCGTTTTTCCAGCCATGCAGCATTGACGGGAGAAGGATAGAACTGACCGAGAGCGGCAAGCGTATCTCCAATAAAACGGATATCAAGCGCATCATTTGATTGAGCAACATCTGTTCCAGGACTTTGCTTCGCAGAATTGTCAACCGGCAGCGCCTCACTTTCGGCAACGGTCTCTTTTGTTTCCGTTACGGTACGGGAAGCAAAAATACGATCGACATCTAATAGAATATACAACTGCCCGGAATTTTCTACAACCCCATAAATATATTTAATATTTATATCACCGAAAATAGGATGCGGCGGTTGAATAGTATTTTTTGAAACACCGACTACTTTATCAATCCGGTCAACAACAATACCAAACGTCTGATCATCAACATTAATGATAACCATACTTTCAACGGTATCCTTCGCACGCTGCTTAATCGGAATATTGAAAAAAATACGCAAGTCAATAATAGGAATGATATCACCGCGCAGGTTATATACCCCAAGTACAAAAGGAGCTGTATTCGGCACATAAGTAAAATTATTGGCTTTTGCTATCTCTTTTACTTTCATAATATCGATTGCATAATCCTTTTCTGCGAGGGAAAAAGTTATCATCTTAAAATCGATAACCGAAAGAGGTTCGCTTATATACTCATCCTGCAGTTCTTCATTTATGCTTGCATTCAACTCGGTTTTTTCCATAGTCATTTAATCCCCTTTTACCAGATGGAAGCCTCGCGCCGTTCACGGGCATGCATTTCCTGTTTTAAGCCCAAATCAAGTAATTGCCCGACATCGATGATCAATGAAACGGAACCGTCTCCTAGAATTGAAGCGCCAGCAATTCCCGGAGAATTGGTGAACTGATCTTTTAAAGGCTTAATAACGACATCTTCTTCACCAATGAGACTATCGACCATTAATCCAACTTTCTTTTCAGCTGTTCCGACAATAACGATATAATGATGACCGTCATCGCCCTTTTCTGCAGAAGGAACACCGAACAGCCTATTCAACCGCAACAAACTGATAACTTCATTGCGAACATTAAATACTTCATAACTGTCAATACGGTTAATTTCTTCACTGCGCACACGATGACTTTCAATAACGGAAGTAATCGGGATAGAATACACTTCTTCGCCGACACGTATCAGCAAGCCTTGGATAATTGCAAGCGTTAACGGCAATTTGATAGTAAAACGGGTTCCCCTGTTTTTTTCCGAAACGACTGTAACGGTTCCGTTGAGCTTTTCTATATGCGTCTTAACGACATCCAACCCGACGCCACGTCCCGAAACGCTGGAAATCGTTTTTGAAGTTGAAAAACCCGGTGCAAAGATCAGCTGATATGCCTCAACATCCGTGAGATTTTTTCCCGGATGCAAAAGACCACGTTCAACGGCCTTTGCCTTTACAGCATCAACATCGATACCTTTGCCGTCATCAACAACTTCGATAACAATCATGTTACCTTCATTGCTCGCTCTCAGCAAAAGTATTCCCTGCTCGGATTTTCCGAGTGCTTTCCGCTCTTCAGGAGTTTCAATACCATGATCCATCGAATTACGCACGCAGTGCATAATCGGATCAAGAAGATCTTCGACTACCGATTTATCCAATTCGGTATCTTCACCTTCGATTACAAGCTGGATATTCTTATTTAACGATTTAGAAAGATCGCGAACAACGCGGGGGAAGCGGCTGAAAATCTGACTGATGGGAACCATACGGATTTTCATAACCCCTTCCTGCAACTCACCTGAAATACGTCCCAAGTTTTGTGCGGAAGAACGGAACTTAGTAACCGAATATTTCATGGATGTTTCAAACTGACTAAAAAGCTCAAACATACCGGCATAATCTGCTGCAAGTTCCTTCTTAATAGTATTTAAATCTGCTCCTTGTTGAAGCTTCTCAAGATAAGACGGGAATTTATCCAAAAGTTTACGAATTCGATCTTTATATTCACCGTTCGCATTTTGGAAAAGCGCATACAGCTCATTAAACTCCATTGCGCTTTGGTTAAGTGATGCTTTGGTAATAACCGTCTCGCTGACCAAGTTCAGTAAGTAGTCAATACGCTTTGCGTCAACGCGCAGTACCGACCCCGATGCGTGGGCGGCATTTGCGGCTGCGGCCGGAGCTTTTTTCGGATGCCCTGCATCTCCCTGCACGGCAGGAGCGGACGCTTCCGGCTGTGGCGTTTCAGCTTTCGATCCTGTGTCAGGAGCAGGCTGTACTTCTGCAGCTGGAGCAGGCTCTTCTGGTTTTGAAGCTTTTGTTTTTGAAGCGCTCCCTTCGGCACTAAAGGTTAGTTCGTCAATTACTGCATTAAGCGTCACATCGGGAATATTTGCAATCGATAGCAAACTACTTTCGCTTGCCGTTGACGCAACATAATAAAGAACTTCAGAATGAAATTCATCTTCATAGAGTGCATCAAAATCGGGAATGGTTTTAAGCACCATCGCAGATTGCTTTAAAGCTGCAAACACCTGAATACCACCAACGGTATTCATTAAACTTGATTCATCAAACTGCACTCGAATGGCATACACCTTATTTCCGGCGGGTACCGCTTCGCGTAATTCAAGGATTTCATATTCGGAAAGTAAAGATGCCGGATCGACGGCATCTTCGTCGCCGGAAGCTACAGTTTTTGCTTGAGGCTGCGCTACCGGCTTAGAAACGGCAGGCTTGGGCGGAGAAGCTTTTGCAGCAGCTTTTTTAGTATCTTTCTTATCAGGGATATACGACCGCAGTTTTGTAACCGTTTCAGACACATCTTGGCTATATACCTCACCATTAGATCTTGCTGCAAGCATATCCTTGATTATATCCAAAGAATGCAACAAAAGGTCAATGGTTTCCTCTGTAACTGTAACTTGATTCGACCGGATAGCATCAAGCAAATCTTCTACGGCATGAGTGAAACCGGATAATTCACTCATTTCAACGGTTGCAGAGCCGCCTTTCAAAGTATGAGCCGCACGGAAAATCTCATCAATAGCTTCTTTATTGGTAGGATCCTGTTCAATAACAAGAATATTACTTTCCAGCTGCTCTACCTGCTGTTCTGCTTCACTAAAAAAGTCTTTCAATAACTCTTCATTATTGATATCCAGATAATCACTCATAGCAATAATTCTAATTGCTTTTCAAGATTAGTCAAGGTCTCGTTATACGAATTTTATTCTAATTTAAGATTGAGGAAGGTTTATTATAAAAGCGTACCGGTTAACAGATGGCAACCGATACGCTTTTATTGCAGTATTTTTTACTTCAAAAACTTACAGTATTTCTCACGATATTCTTTGACTTCCGCGACAATTGCAGAAACATCAAGAACCATCTCCATCATACTGATTTGTTCTTCATAGACCTTAGGATCTATTTGATTTTTGATTTCCGGTTCAACCACATGATAACACAAAAGTCCCAACGAGACTCCTGCCAACGGACCTGCAAAAGTAGGATCACCGTTTGTAACGGTTTCACAGGCAAGACCTGAGGATTCAGCTTCGGCACCGCCGAGAAGCACTACCGTGTTCTCGCAGCCGTACTTTTTAGCTAAATCTTTAACCCGCTTTTGGTTTTCCAAGTCCATTGCGCCTGCGCTTGTTCAGACGAAGCATTCGGTTGCCGCATAAACAACTTCAGCGCCCGCCGTCTCAGCACAAAGCTTTATGGCTTCCCCGGGAATGCCGTCGCGGTCACCGATAATGATAACCTTTTTGCCTTTTAATTCCATAGCATACCCTCCAACGAAATTATAGAAACTTCTCAAAACCTGCTTGGATTTTTCGGAGTTTCCCCATATCTATCAAGAGAGATATTCTCTCTGATATTTCACTATTAATTAGGCTAAACGCTTTACAGATATTTTTGAAGCGTATCTTCAATCTGTTTTGCGTTTAAACCTTCACCGGTAAGGTGCTCCTTCTTTTCGCCGTCAACATAGATAAGAATTGAAGGCAGACCAAGTACCTGCTCTTTCATCGCAACTCTGCGTCCGAGACCGATATCGAATGAGCAGAATTTCACCTTCCCGGTATAGCGCTCTGCCATTGCATGAACGTCAGGCATCAACTGCTTACACGGCACACAAGACTGAGACCAAAAATCGACCAATGTAACGCCTTTTGATCCGTGCACTTCTTGCTCAAATGAATCTTTTGTTAATTCAACCATTTTAGTCCTCCTATACGCCGCCGCTCAGTTTAACGTTGACAAGCGGTGGTGCTTGCATTATTTTGAAAGCTTCTGACGCGCTTTTATATCGTCGATATAGTTACCTGCCCAAATGCCTGCCAATGCTCCATCAGCCGCTGCAGTAACTACTTGACGGGATTCTTTTTGGATAACATCACCGGCGGCATAAATGCCCGGCACATTGGTTTCCATTCGCCCGTTGGTAATAATATATCCCGCCTCATCAAGCTTCACCATATCCTTTACCAGTTCAGTCTCGGGATCATGCCCGATAAATATGAATAAACCTTCGGTTTTAAAATCGGAAATTTCTCCGGTTTTCGTATCCCGAAGTTTTAAGTGAGACACAAGTCCGTCGCCGCATACTTCATCTACAACAGCATTCCACTTAAAAGCCATCTTAGGATTGGCAAATGCTTTTTCCTGAATAGACTTAGCTGCCCGCAATTCATCACGGCGGTGAATAATGGTTACCTTATCGGCAAACTTTGTCAGATACATAGCTTCTTCAACGGCCGCATCTCCGCCGCCGACAACAGCAATTTCGCATTCTTCAAAGAAAGCTCCATCGCACGTAGCGCAGTAGGAAACACCTTTCCCGCTGAATTCTTTTTCACCTTTACACCCAAGGGTACGAGCACCGGCGCCGGTTGCAATCAAAACAGCAAGACCTTCATAGTCGGTACCATTGGTTCCATGCACGATATAATGGAGAGAGTCATTGCTTTTTTCAAGTTTTTCAGCTCCCGTATTTACAAATACGACACCGAACTTTTCGGCATGCTTATGGAAAGCCTCACTGAGAGACGGACCGGTTGCCTCGGGAAAGCCGGGATAGTTTTCAATTTCTTCGGTAATATAACACTGACCGCCCGTATTCCGTTTTTGTTCCAAAACAACGGTCTTTAATTTTGAACGTGCAGCATAAATTCCGGCTGCCATCCCTGCCGGACCGCCGCCAACGATTATCAAATCATACTTTTCACTCATTGGTTCCCCCATGATTGAAGCAATTTATCACAAAAAATATCTTTTGGCTAGGTGCAATCAGAGCCGTAACCGATGCCGCATATCAGATTGACAGAATTGAAAATTCACGGCACAATACACCGTTGTAATGTTAGTAAGGTATACTCGAAATAATACGAATAAAAAGCTATCAAAAGCGCTTATATATACGGCAACGGAACACTCTATTGATCCCCGTAAGGTGGATAGCGAGGCTATCCGTATCATCAGCGGGCTGCATAACGCAGGTTATGAGGCTTACATTGTCGGCGGCGCTGTCCGTGATTTATTGATTGGAAAAACGCCGAAGGATTTTGATATTGCGACATCGGCGGAACCTGCCCGTATCCGCAAAATTTTTAAAAATTCCCGGCTCATCGGGAAGCGGTTTCGGTTGGTGCATATTTTTTACGGTTCTAAAATATATGAGGTTTCTACCTTCCGCTCAATCGAAGAAGGTTCCGTCGGCAATACATTCGGTACTATCGACGAAGATGTACGGCGCCGTGATTTCACTTTAAATGCGCTCTACTATGATCCGATAAAAAATATTATTGTCGATTATGTCGGCGGTGTGGAAGATATCCGCAAAAAACAGCTGCACCCGATTATCAATCTGTCGCATATCTTTGCAGAAGATCCGGTGCGGATGCTCCGTGCCGTCAAATACGCAACCATCACGGGCGCTGCAATTCCATTGCTACTCCGCTGCCGCATTCATCGCGATGCACCGCTTATTGAATATACCTCGCCTTCCCGTTTAACCGAGGAAATAAGCAAAATCCTCATGAGCGGTCATGCAGCAGAGATTCTTAAAATGCTTCTGCATTATCAACTTTTTCTCTATTTACAGCCTTCTGCATTTTCATTTATCGAAGATTCGCCCCATTTTTCCGAACACTATTTTGCAAGTATGGAAGAGCTTGACGGATTAATTGCAGAACACAAAATTCAGCGGCAGGGACAAGCACTGGTATACCTCATCCGTGATTTTTTACAACTGATTACCGATTGGGAAGAAGAACCGCGGGCGGTTTATAAGGCGGTATATGCCGAATGCCGCCATTTTGTCCTGCCGATGAATCCGCAACGAACGGAGCTTGAATATGCAGTAAAATACTGCCTCAGGAAAGGCGGCTTGGACATACGGCTTACCGGTACGGCAAAAACAAAAGAAGCCCCTAAACGCCGCCCGCGAGGCGCAATACGCCAAAATACTCCTACAAAGCAAGGCGGGCGGGCATCGGGAAAGCGAAAACCCGCATCTTCTCCTACCGAAGCAAAGCGGTAGTCAGCCACGGAATATACGTAACCAGCAACAAAATAATACTTTGAATACCAAGAAAGGGGAGAATATTCTTTACTATCTTAATAACCGGCTTATTGAACGTATAACTTGCGATAAATAAATCCATCCCAATCGGCGGCGTTAAAAAACCGAGCGCAAGGTTCATCAAAAAAATAACGGCAGTATGAATAGGATGAATACCAAAGGATTCGGCAATCGGCATAATAAGCGGCGAAACAACCAAAATCGCAGAATATAAATCCATAATACAGCCCACAAAGAGCAGTAGTATATTTAACAGCAGCAAAAACACATATTTTGAATGTATATACGTCTGCACGATGTCCGTTAAAATTGCCGGTATATTTGCATCAATCAAATAATAGGCCAATCCCTTCGCCGCACCAATGATAATAAGAACCCCGCCGGCGACAGGAATACTTTTCAATACAAAAGCAGCAGCCGTTTTCCATGAAAAATCGCGGCGAATAACAACTTCCAATACGCAGGTATAAAGCACAGTGAAAGCAGCCGTTTGAAGGAGCGAGAAAAGCCCTGAAAAATAGAGAACGATAATAAACACCGGCAGCAACAGCTCAAAAAAACTGCCGAAGAACGCTGTTTTCAGTACAGCCCATGAAAACGGTATCCGTGTTTTTGAACGATCCCGTATTACACCGATAACAATCATCGACAACGTAAGCAAGAGCCCCGGAAAAATTGCTCCTTTAAACACATCGAAGATATCAATGGTCATAATATTGGTTACGCCGAAGATGATAATTGCCATACTGGGCGGGAAAAGGATGCCAAGCGAGCCGGAGGCGGTAATAAGCGATTCGGAATCATCTTTTGAATAGCCGTTTCCGGTTAAAATAACACTGATAAGCGGGCCGAGTGCTAAAATAGTTACCCCTGATGCGCCGGTAAAAGTGGTAAAAAAAGTGAGGACGAGTACGGAAGCAATAACCACTCCGCCTCTTATCCAGCCGACACTATTGCGGACAAGTTCCATTAACCGCTTTCCGGCACTTCCTTCTGCGAGCAAACAGCCTGCAATGGTAAAAAGCGGAATGGCCGCGATACTTGTATCCGTTAAAATGTGATACATTTCCAGCGGAATCACATCGACATACCCGCCGCCTTGGCTGAATGCCGTATATGTAATTCCAAGCAATACGATAAAAAGCGGCAATCCGAAAAGCCCTGCGACAATAAGTCCCAGAACGAGCGGCACCATCAACGGAGCACTCAAAGACTGCCAAAATGAGGCGCACGCAGTAAAAAACGGGATGTCTTTTCCCAAGAGCGTATATACAATAACGGCAATAGAGCCGCAACTGATAAACAAACCGGCGGCAAGCCCTACCAAAGAGGAAACAAGAGAACTGCGCTTTTTAAAACATAAAAAGAGCTGGGCAAAAAACATCAGCGGCAGCGCAGCAAAGATAAACCGTACCGGCAGGCCCCATAAAAGATCGGAAGCGTCTATTACGACTAATATATTCGGGAAACAGGCAAAAAAGATTGCCGTAAGAACAGCTGCCGTTATACCGTTATTGATTTGACTGACAATTGTTTTAAGCCGATCGGACAGTTTAAGGTTAAAGACCTCGATATTCAACTGTTTGTGATCCGCGCTGGTAATCATACCCGCAAAGCACGCAAAAATAAAGACCGCATGGATAACCACCCGCTCTCCATCTAACACCGGAATACCGCCGACATCGCTGATGAAAAAAAATATAATCGGCAATACGACTAATATACCAACCAGAAAAAGTACGAATATATTGACAGTCTTTCTCATATTCTTATCGTACAGTTATTTACGCATCGGAGCAATGAGTTTTTGGATATTTTGATACATCTCCATATCAAATGCATTCGGAAATGCCCGATGGATATCATTAATATTCACACTGAACTCTTCTTCCCACTTCTTCAGTTCTTCCTTAGAAGGACGAATCATCGTAACCCCGCTTGCTTCCATTTTACGTACACAGTCGGCATCCGAATCATCAAGTGCATCGTTGAGACGTTTTCTTGCCTTTTCCATTGCTTCTTTCATCGCAGCATGATATTTCGTAGGAATTTTATTCCATGAAGCTTTTGAAATAACAAAACCAGCCATAATAGGACACAGTTTTGTATCAAGCGCATAGCTTATATCTTTGTAATACCCTCCGACATAGGCTAAAAGATGCACGGCAAAAAAACCGCTGATACCGTTCTTGCTTTTCAACATTTGAGAGAATTTTTGCGTAGGTACATCGACTACGTTAAAGCCGCTCAGTTTAAAGCTATCACTTAAAATAGGACTATCCAAACCGGCGACTGCCAATTTTATTTTCTTTAATTCGCCGAGTGTTTGGTAGGGTTCCTTTGTATAAAAAGAAAGCCATCCGACATTCGACCATGCGACCAATTCATAACCGGCCGCGTTAATTCTTGATTCTATTTTCTTACCGTATACACTGAGTGCTTTATCGAGTTCTTGCTGATTTTGGAGTAAAAATGGAAGTGCAAGTGTATAGATATAAGCATCGGGAACTAATTCATGCAAACCGATCATGGTAAAAATTGCTCCATCCAACGGAGCCTGCTGCCCGGGGCGCGCTGCTTTGAGTTTTTGAATACCGGCTTTTTCTCCGCCGAGGGTTGTCATATTATAGATTTTTACCGTTACCTGTCCGTCGGTAATACGATTCCATTCTTCTGCAACTTTTTTAAGCTCAATGTCCCATGGAGAACGGGCAGGAGCAACGGTTGCTATCTTTAATACGATTTCTTCAGCACTGACAAGAGCCGTTGAAGCAATAAACAATGTAACAAAGAGTGTCAAAATTTTTCTCACAGTATCTTCTCCTTGAATATAACTGATACACAGGTAAATCAATCACCTAAGAAGTAATCACCTTTCATTTTTTGCAGCCATCGAGCTTTTTCTTGGCTGAGGGTGATAGTAAGCTTATTATTCGGCTGGTTTGCAGAATCAATTTCCAATGCTTTGCGTAAGGCCTCGTCAAAACCGGCACTGTCCTGTGCAGGAATACAAAAGGTCTGTGCATAGAGGACATATACCGACGGCCGCTGCCCGCCGCTCAACTCCAGCGTTCTCTGATATGCATCTTCCGCTTTATCTGCACCTCCGCCCAAGGATTCAGGAGCAGCAGCATAAAAGGCCGTAAGAGTCTCCCAAATAGCACCGGCATTAAATCCAGGGTAAAGCGCTGCTGCCCGCTCAAGCATTGCTACAGCGCCCGGCACTGAGGTAAACACATCCGTATCCATCGGATCAAGAGCAAACGCCCCAAGAATACCGCAGCCTGCCCAATACAGCGATTCAACATCAGCGGCTTTACAACGTGTAAGGAAAGCAGCGCTTTTGTCTTCCGTATAATGTGCCATCGCTTCTGCGAATCCCTTGTAAGCGGTGTCAAGCGATTGCATCACATAATCGGCTCCGCGGAGATAAAATTTTTTCGCACGCAAATACTCAAGATTCTTTTTTTGGAACTGCGTTTCAGGGATGTAATCGGCAGGGGTTTGAACAAAAGCATTCGCATACATGATATAGAGAGAACCGGACATAACGGCCAATCCGCGGTGTTTAGGATTACTGAGGTGCAATGTTTCATACATTTTTAATACTGTCGGAAATACTTCCGAGACTAGCTTTACATCATCTTCACCGGTGAGGGCTGCCGCAGCATCAATTCCTCCCGAAGCATCACTTTTCGGTGCAGGGAAAGGTGCAAGGGTATTTGCAATACCGTTGAAAGCAATACGTTTAATAGAGCAGCCGCTCAAAAGCAGAAATAATCCCATTAGGTAAACGTATGTCTTTTTCAAATTCACATTCATCGGAAGTCTCTCCTTCTCGGTCTTTATTTAAGGGTTAATTCTTTTTGCCATTGATGAATAAAGGCTTCATAAGCGGCGATGGTTGCAGAAAGCACGATTTGCTGCACGGAACTCCGTCCTGTAGCATTATTACCATCAAAAACATAGAGCGAGTCGAGGATACCTTGTATATCGTCGATGGAGCAGCTTTGATCGGCAGCTCTCCGCCTGACAAGAAGACGGGTTTCATCATCGAAAACCTCTTGATATTTTTTATCTTCCCAGCCAACAATCTCGGACATAAAGCTGATTATAGAAGTTTTTATCGTTGAATGCAATATGATAGCTAGACATATTGAAATTTCTTTCTATTTTATGGCATACTGCTTTCCGCAAGGAGAATACGATGGAGTTTATACGCCAAGAAAATAGAATTTATGCCGAAAACGATACCGGAAAAGTTATTGCCGAGGTTACCTTCCCGCAGGAGAGTGATTCGACGGTTTGCCTCGACCATACCTTTGTTGATAATTCGTTGAGAGGTCAAGGCGTTGCCGGTAAACTTGTTAAAGAAGTCGTAGACTATGCTCAAAAGAACGGAAAAAAAATACGGCCTCAATGCTCGTATGCAGCTGATTGGTTCAATAAACATTCGGAATACGCGGATTTAGTCGCACATTAAAATTCAACGACTGTCACAATATGTTGGCAGTTGTAGAGCTCCAAGATATATTAATGAGCATCTCTAAAAACTCAGGTATAGCTTTTAGAGATGCTCTACAATCTTAAGCGGCAGGACAGTGCGGAAAATATCGGTTATTTTTCCAGCACCGTGATTTCAACACGGCGATTCCGTGCTCGGTTCGCTTCCGTAGTATTAGGCGCAATCGGTTTTTCCGCACCAAACCCGCGTGTAAAAACATGGTGTTGTTCTCTTACACCGAGTTCTACCAGATAATTTGCAACAGCCGCTGCCCGTTGCTCAGACAGCACCTGCCTTGCTTCAGCCGTACCTGCCAGCGCCGTATGTCCCGAAATTAATAGCTCATAATCGGGATATGCGCTCAACAGCTTTCCTATTTTTTCAATCTTTTCTTTTTCGGACGGACGAAGTCGTGCCGAATCGGGTTCAAATTGAATATTTTCAAGGCTTATCGTGATCCCCTCATCACTTTTTTCTACGGTTGTATTCGAAATACCCATATCCCGGATATGTTTATCGAGCATTTCCGCTATTTTTTCCTTGTTCATACGCTGCAGCATCGTAATTTCAGCCTGTGCGGTACCGCGATATTCTATTACCGCCCCCGTGTTTAACTCCATCATGATGGTAAATACTTCGTCATAATAGGGGAGCATACCTGCATTGCTATCCCAATAGAGGCGTTGCTTAGAATAGCCCATGGTACGGACAGGATACAGCATCGGCAATGTTGCGCTTCCGTTTCTTTTATTCTGGATATTTTTTAATGGAATATCATAATAAAGATCATAATTTACTTCTATTAACTGATAGGTTTTTCCTTCATGCTCGGCAAGACCTTTATATGTGTAAGTAACGTCGATAGGAACGACAAAAGGCTTTTGAATATTAAAGTTATCCCGCAGATCGTGTGCTTCGCTTGCAGTGTGCTGCCAACTTTCCCCTATTTTTACATCATGCTGAGGGAAAACCGGCACATTCCGCACCACCGGCATAAAATACTGTTCATCGATGGTGTAAATACCGAACTCATCTCGGCGGAATACGCTCGGATATTCGCGTCCCCACGAGAACGTCCTGTTGCTGTTTTGCTCACTTGTCATAAAAGTACAGGTATGAAGCGCGGAGGAAGGCTGTCCGTTTGATGCCGGTTGAACATCCGACACTTCCACGGTAACACGGTTGGTGATATAAGCCTGATGCGCAAATTGCCCGTTCAAATACACATCTTCAGTAACGGTAGAATTGATTCGGTAGGTATCCCCATCCCTAAAGTTGAACCGGAAGATTTCTGCATGCAGCGGAGATAATCCTCCTATTACAAAAAAAACGCTCAAAAAGAGAAGGCGTGAAAAACGCATCCGGGGAAAATGTTTAAGCCTGTTCATAGTACTCGAAAAAGAAAAAAGTAATTGCATACCGTACCCTAATATTTTCATAATTTTTTGTAAATATGTAACCTTTCTTTTTTGTCTGTTTAAGTGGTGTATATTGCGATACGTACTATCAAAGAGTATTCAATGTACCTCCTTTACAGTTGCCCTGTAGGATTTTTTCCTCCTTTTGCCTACAGGGTTTTTTCTTTTTCAAGCCCTCCAGATAATGAACACCTAGCATTCGCTTCAAAGCTGACAGTGCAGGTGAATTGAATGTTCACCACCCGTTATATATAAAAAACCTCTAAAAACCGTTGAGTTTTTAGAGGTTTGCAAGCAGCCGCTTTTAGATTTTTCCAACTAAGTCAATAGAAGGATACAGCGTTTTTTCACCGGGATGCCATTTTGCGGGACATACCTGATCGCCGTGTGCGGCAGTAAACTGAGCAGCTTGAACCTTGCGCAGTAATTCGGAAGCATCGCGACCGATACTGTTATCGTGTACTTCATACGCTCTAATGATACCGTCAGGGTCAATGACAAAAGAACCGCGGAGTGCGACCCATGTCTCAGGTACAAGGATACCCAACGAAGCAGCAAAAACACCCGCTTTATCGGCAATCATTTCATAAGGTAAAGCACTGATTGTTGCACTTGCATCAGCCCATGCCTTATGTACAAACTCGCTGTCGGTAGAGACGGAAAATACCTTGCATCCGATTTCTTGAAATTCGGGATACAGCTTACCTAAATCGGCTAATTCGGTCGGACACACAAATGTAAAGTCTGCGGGATAAAACATAAACACAGACCAATTACCCAACAACGATTTACTTGATACCGTGGTAAACTTTCCTTTGCAGTAGGCAGGCAGGGTAAAATCAATAATCTTTGTTCCGATTAAATTTTCCATAAAATGCTCCTATAACTTGAAATAATAATCGTTACGATGATAATGAAAGCCCCTCTAAATGTCTAGTACGCGCTAACCGCGGTATTGAGTTTTTTATGTAATCCGCCGATATTGTAGACGAATATGCCTAAGCGTTGTTATTCCGTCTGTCTTTTTATTTTTTCTCTTGCGGTGTTCTCCGTCCATTCATCAGATACGCTCCATATATTGGAGAAAGGCGAAACACTCTATGCACTCAGCCGCAAGTACTCGGTGCCGGTTGCTATCCTCCTAGAGCGGAATAACATTAGCGATGCGGGGAAAATTACGGTTGGGCAAAAAATCTATATTCCCGAAACATATACAATACAAAAAGGAGATACACTTTACAGTATTGCAAAAAAATTCTCCGTTACTGTCGAAGCTCTGAGGAAAGCGAATAGTCTTTCGGACTCTGCCGTCTTAAAAGTCGGAAAAATATTGATTGTGCCGGAAAGAGAAAAAACAGCCGTTGCTGCAGTTCCCAAAAATACTGCGACCACTCAACAAAATGCTCAAGCTTCATGGGAGGATCCGCGCTCTTACATAAAAAAATCAATCGATAAAAACCTGCTGTGGCCGGTTTCCGTTGTCGATATTTCGTATCTTTCCGGGAAACTCTACGGCGTTGCTATCGATTCGACAGCGAATGCTCCCGTACAAGCTATCGCTTCGGGGCGTGTCATTTCAATCGGTCCGCACCGAGGATACGGGCAGGTCATCTTTATTCAATCAAAAACAAAACACGTCTATGTATACGGAGGGTTGGCACAGATACTCCCGCAAGCGGGTGCGCATATTACCGTCGGTCAAAAACTCGGTACTCTTGCCGCAGACTCCCTCACCGGTACACCGCGTCTTTATTTTATGGTATACGCAAACAATAAACCGCTTGATCCTGCAAAGGCTCCGCGCGGCAAATAAAACCGTAGAGTTACCCGTTGGAGAAAATATGGAATTCAAGCACCTTGAAGTATTTGTAAAGCTGGTCGAAAACCTGAGCTTTTCTGCAGCGGCGGAAGAACTGAATATTTCGCAGCCGACGGTCAGCCTGCACATTAAGCAGCTTGAGGAAGAACTCGACACGCCGCTGTTTATCCGTTCCACGCGGGAGCTGAAAATTACGGAAGAGGGAACAATACTCTACCGCGAAGCAAAGGATTTGCTGCAACAGCGTTCGTCGCTTATCGATCGTTTTATCAATCCAAACCGAAAGATAGTACGGCTCGGCTCATCTACCATTCCGACGGGCTATATTCTCCCTTTTATATTAAGCCGGTTCAGAAGAGACCACCCCAATATTCTTATCCAAGTAGAAGAACAAAACAGCTACGAAACGATTAAGAGGATTTCCGCCCGAAAGGTTGATGCAGGAATTGTCGGCATGAAAACCGATGATGAAAACTGCGAATTCCGGCCGATTTATCAGGATGAGTTTGTCTTTATCACACCCAATATTCCCTATTATCGAGCTTTACAGCAGACAAAGCCTGATTTAAAGCGGCTCGCACAGGAACCGCTCATCGTACGGGAAAGCGGATCTGCGGTAAAGCAAAATATGGAACTCATGCTCAACGCTGCAAATATTTCTATAGAATCGCTCCATATTATCACCTCGATTAACAATATCGAAGTGATAAAGCGGCTCGTTGCGCAGGGAGCAGGTACTTCATTTATTTCCAAAATTGCCGTAGACGATATGATTGACCGCGGAGAACTGCTTGCATTCTCTCTTGAGCATATACCGCACCGATACCGCGATCTTTATCTTGTATGGAATAAAAAGATTACGCTTCCGGCATATTTGCAGGAGTTTTTAAACTGCGCTCTTGAATACTCTCAAAATAAGTTTTCAAAAAGTTGAGGGCATCTCTCTCTTTTAAGGATGCCCTTGAGTTTAAACAATCCCTAAACACCTTGGAACAGCAGCCAGCGGGCAAGTACACCGGCAATAGTGCTAAACGGAGGAGTTCCCGTCTGCGCATATTCTTCAAGCGCATAGCCTATCTTTACAAAGAAGGTTGTAATACTCGCTAAACCGGCAGTTACCATCAATATACCGAAGAAGATAATCAGCAATCCGGCAGTTATCTTAACTCCGCGCGTATGCCGCTTGAACCACTGCAACACCGGTTCCGCTTTATCAAAAAACAATCCTACCAACAAGAAAGGAATTCCAAGCCCGAGCGAATACGCCCCAAGCAAAAAGGCGGCTTTTGCGATATTACCTGCCTGAGCCGCAAAGAGCAGAATAGACGACAATATCGGCCCGATACAGGGACTCCATCCGGCGGCAAACAACATACCGAATACAAAAGCCTTTGAAAAACTTGCGGCAGTGTTCGGCGCCTGTGCTTTTATCTCTCCGCGTAAAAAAGGGATAAAATCGAAGAGCATATTAAGACCGAGCAGAATAACAACTACCCCAGCCCCCCGCATAATCATACGCGGTACGGAACTGCCGATAAAGCGTGCACCCGTACCGAAAAGAATAGCGAGCAGCACAAACACCACCGTGAATCCCAGTACAAAGCTGACACTTCGCAGAAAAAGGCGCATACGGCCGCTGCCGCCTTCACGGATTTCGGTCAAAGATTCACCGGAAATAAACGAAAGATAAACCGGAATGAGCGGCAAGACGCAAGGGCTTAAAAATGAAAGCAGTCCTGCAAAAAAAGCCCCGAACAGGCCGGGAAGAGAGGCACTACCCATCAGCCAGTTCCTTAAGCAGTTTTATCAATTCCGCTTGGTCATATTCCATCGCCCCGATACGCGCAGCAATAACCTTTCCTTCTTTATTAACCAGATAGGTAGAAGGGAGACCGCGTGCCGCAAAAATGGACGACAATTCGTTCGATTCATCCAAATAGATAGGGAATGTATACTTATTTTTTTCGATAAAAGACGCCACCTGTGAACGATGCTCACCGGCATCGACAGCTACGATCCGGAAGTTTGTACCGCTCATCTGCTTGTACAGACGCTCGATAGAGGGCATTTCGGCACGGCACGGCGGACACCATGTCGCCCAAAAATTGAGGAGCGTGATATTACCGATAAAATCGCTCACTTTGACAGACTCACCCTTAAGTGCCGGTATGGGTGCCGCTATCGGCAGATCAATCGGCTGGTCATACACATAAAACCCGAGCGAACTGAGTGCCGAGACGGGATCGGTATGTTGAGCCGCAGAGGTCGGCACTGCCGCAGAAGCAGCGGCGCTTGACTGAGCCCTCGAATCCGGCGTTGTAACAGGAGCGGCGGCCTGCGCTTGTTTCGCGGAACAGCCGAACGCAAAAATACTAAAAACAAGACATAAAGATAATATTTTCATGCACACAAAATAGTATATTTACGCCAAGAAGTCAAATATTCGGAATGATTTTTAATTAAATAATTCAGCAGCAGGGCAAATGCATTAGGTAGAGTAGAGCAAAAGTGCAAAATAATTGGGGCGACTAGAAACAGTCTGATGCGTTTGCACGATAGGTTCCTTAAAATTCAACAGTCGAACAAAATATCAATTTTTGAGACCGTTGAATTCGTGCGCGATAGCGCACACGTCAATAAGCGATGTTTGCGTAAGCAAACTCGCAGCGTTTTTCAGCCGCGCTATTTCAGCGGCTGAAAATAAACCTTGACTTTTTTTCACTCCTATTGTATACATATAACATATTTGCAGTGAACACTGCGAGTTCAAGAGATCGTAGCTCATTTGGATAGAGCAACTGCCTTCTAAGCAGTAGGTGGCGGGTTCGAATCCCGCCGGTCTCATCTTATCATCCCGCCGGCTTCCGATAGCAAAGATACTTCATATTATCTTTTTTACCTTTCATCTGCACAAATAATCAACTCAAAATTTTCTTCCGGGCGATTATCCCAATAGCCGTGAAATACCGTGTTGTATATTCACTGTGGCTCTTGTATAATAATAGAAGCATTTATAAACCTTTAGTTTTTAAGTGGCCCAACTACTGATGAGTTGAATGGAGTACAAAGAGCGATGAAAAAATCCGGTATTGTTTTAATGATTATAACCCTGGCAGCCCTTATCGCCGGCTGCGGCAAAGGTTCAAGTTCGGGCGATGCGAATCAAAAAGCGTATATCGCAAAGCTGCAAGAACAGACGCAGCGCAAGTACAATGATCCGAATATTTCGGATTTTGAAAAGCAGTTTTTACCGCAGTATGCAATAGAAACGCCCGAACCCGAACAGAACTCCAAGATACCGGCGTTTAAAGCGCCCGCGCCGCAATCATCGGCAAAAGATGTCTCGGTTATTCCCGGAGTACGGGCGCTTACGGCATATAAAACCTCCTATACGCCTCAATTGACGGCAGAGACCGGCGAGCAAACGAAAGGCGTAGCGGAAACCATCGATCTCCCGCAGAGCGGAGCGCTCACGGTTGCCGATTGGGGACCAAAAGGCAAGATTCCCGCGGCGGTAACCTCGCCGTCCTTTTATGTCGTGTTCTCGCTGCCGGTTAAGGCAATCGGCGCCCTCGGCAAACCGGAAACGGAGTCTCCATACCTATCGATTAGTCCTGCCGTAAAAGGCATATTCCGCTGGTACGGCTCGCGGTACCTTGCTTTTGAACCTGAAGAAAACCTTAAACCCGGACAGAAATACACGATAACCGTTAAAGACAGCGTACGGGCGCTCAACGGAAAACAAATAGAAGGGAAAAGACAGTTCACCGTTACCAGCGAAGTGCTCCGAATCACCTATTCTCAGCCCGGCTATATGCTGCGGAAAAACTCCGACCGGTGGATACCCATCAACACCGACAACCTGATTCCGGAAGCGGCAAACGATGTGCAGCTCAGCTTCAATTATCCGGTTCAGCCTGCCGAACTGCAATCGATTCTTTCCGTATCGGTACAAGAAGCCGGAAAACAAGCGGTTCCATACCGCTATACCGTCACCCGCCCCGAAGGGGAAAACGACTTTACCGTATTGGTGAATATCAATGGAAAAATCCCCTTTAATGCAACGGTTACCGTAGCGGCAAAGCGTCCGGACGGTTCTCTCACCACGGCGCAATACCATACGCTCAAGCCGTTTACCTGCAAGGACGCATCGGTTTATCATAACGACTACGGCTATAAAAACCCGATAGCCCTCCGGTTCTCCCATCCGGTAGATAAAAAGACCGTACTCAACAATATTTCCATAAAACCGGCGCTTACATTCGGTGAAAAAAACATCGAAGTGCACAATGCAACATCGTACTATTCAACCGTACTTATTCACGGCTTGCCGGTCGCACCCCAAGAAACATACACCGTTACCGTACAAAACGGCATAAGGGATACCTACGGCAGAGCTCTTGCCTCCGCAGCGTCCTATACGGTTACCGTTCCCGATGCGCCGAGCTTTGTGCAGTTTACCGATACGGGACATCTGATGCTGGAAGCGGCGTATCCGCATAAATACCTGTTTGAATATCAAAATATCCTTTCCCCGTCGGACTATGCAATCGCAAAAACCGGCAACCCGCTTAATCTTTCCAGCTGGGGAGATGCATACAACCGTTCAAAGGCTATAGCCTTAAACGCATCAGTGCGGAATAAACGGCAGTTTGAACTCGCCGACCTTGACCCCTACCTTGAAAACGGCAAGGGATTTGTACGAATCGATTCGGCAGTAACGCTCCCGCCTTATTCAGCACGAGATAAAAAACCGTGGGTCAGCCGCCGAACTTCGACCGTGCAGGTAACGGACATCGGCATTACCGTCCGTTCCGCGCTCAATAAAACCGTCGTGCTGGTTTCTAAGCTCTCGACAGGGGAACCCGTTGAAGGCGCTTCGGTATACCTGTACGACGCAAAAACCGATAAGGATGAAGCGGTCAGCCCCGAAGAAGGTGCGCAAGAATCCTTTGCCTCCGGCACCACCGATAAAGAAGGGCTTGCCGTCCTTCCATACGGAAGTAACAGTATCCGCTTCTTCCGCAACGCGAAAAATTATGCTGCCGTATTTGTAGAAAAAGACGGAGATAAAGCTGTTTTCTATCCGCATACCCACAGCCCGTGGCGCTTCGATATTCCTGCAGCGTACTATCCGTCGGAAGTTGCTGAAACACATCAGCGGACATTCCTTTTTTCAGACAGAGGGCTGTATAAACCCGGAGAAACGGTCTCGTTCAGAGGTATCGACCGCACACAAACATTCAATACCTTCACGCCGTACGAGGGGCAGTACATCGTTACGTTATCCGGTTATTCATCGGAAGGTGATGAGGTCGACGTTGCAGAACAAGAAGGTACCTGTACCGATTCGGGGAGCTTTTGGGGAGCATTCGAGTTACCGGAAGATTTAGCGCCCGGATCTTACAGCCTGACCTACCGGCGGGCTGACGATGCAAACAGCCGAACGCAGGAATGCCCCATCACCGTCGCATATTTTGAAAAGCTGAAATTTCAGGCGGAAGTAACTATGCCGCAGCAGCCGGTCATTATGGGAGATACCGTCAAAGCGGCAGTATCCGCCTCGTACCTTTCGGGCGGGGGGCTTGGCAAGGCTGCATACAGCGGAAGCTGGATGCGTCAAGGCGCCTCTTTCAGCCCTCAACATACGGCATTAAAGGACTATCGGTTTGGAGTAGAAGGCTACGGTATCGATCATGTTGCATCGTTTTCCGGAAAACTGTCGAACACGGGTACGGCGGAACTTTCCTGCCAAGCGGCGGCTTCGGAAGGCATTATCGGCCTCCCCTATCGCTACAGCGCCGAGGTTTCGATAACCGACATCAGCAATCAGCAAATTTCCGCACGGAATACCGTTATGGTGCATCCGGCAGCGCTCTACATCGGGCTTGCACGGCCTGAAAACCTTACCGGCTTTGCGCAAAAGGGGCAAAAGCTCACCTTCCCGTTCATCCTCGCCTCCCCCGACGGCAATCCGCTTGGCGACACCAAACCAGCCGCGGGAGATTTTACCGTTGAGCTAATTAGGGAAAACTGGAAACTCGTGCAGGAGCGCGGTTCGGGCGGAAGCATTTACTCAAACTACGAAAAAGAAAACATCACCGAGCATACGGCAACCGTGAAACCCGCTGCAAAGGGAACGGTACAGGTAACGCCGAAAAATGCCGGTTCATATATTCTGAGCATGAGCGGAACCGATACCGCAGGGCGGAAATTCAAAACCGATTACCGCTTCTATGTTACCGGATCAGGAGCGAGTTTTTGGGATCGCGATTATGAAGATGCAGTGCGCCTAACGCCCGACCAATCGCTCTACAACCCCGGCGACACCGCCCGCATTTTGATGCAAAGCCCGCTCCCTGCGGGAAGATACCTCATCACGGTAGAGCGCGAAGGTATTTTTACGGAAGAAGTCCGCGAACTCGACGGGAATACGCAAGTTTTGGAAATCCCCATCGCAGGCAACTATGTTCCCGTGGTGTATGTCGCGGTGTCGTCGTATTCAGTACGGACAAAGGAGCCGCAGCACAAGCACGGTGAACTTGACCTTGATAAGCCGAAAGGCATTTTCGGTATGACGCCGATCTTTGTAAATGCCCGCGTTAAAGCATTCTCCGTCGAACTCGCCGCGGATAAGTCCGTGTACAAGCCCGGAGAAGAAGCAACCGTTACGCTAACGGCGACAAGAGGCGGTAAGCCGCTCGCCAATGCGGAACTCACCCTGCTTGCCGTAGACCGCGGTGTCCTCGATTTAATAGATTATCACGTGCCCAATCCGCTTGATTTCTTCTATGATCCCGATAATTTCCAGCTCGACGTCATCGGCGGAGATTCCCGGGCGTGGCTGATGGATCCCGTTATGGAGGAAGCGAAAACCCTTGCAGGCGGCGATTCGGACGGCGGGAAAGGGGATGATGAAGCGGAACGCAGCAACTTTAACCCGACCGCGGTATTTATTCCTATCTTAAAGACGGATTCAAACGGTAAGGTGACGGCAACCTTTAAGCTGCCGGATACGCTGACCAGCTACCGGCTTACCGCCGTCGGAGCCCATACCGACCTTTTTGCCCTGCACGAAGAAGAGATTACCGTGCAGAACACCGTCAACATTCTGCCGGTTATGCCCCGCCGCCTCCGCGAACGGGATACTGCAGAATGCGGCGTCCTCATTTCCAATGTGGACACCCGCGCTCACACCATTACGGTAGGAGCCTCGGTTCGTGCTGCTCAGACACAAGACGGTACGGCCGATACTGCCGGCGATCGCACAGTGACAGACAACGCCTTTATCGACGGGGAAACAACGCATACGGTTACCGTTGCAGGCGGGCAGCAGGCTGCGGTCTACTTTGATATTGCAGCGGTAAAGGCGGGCACGGTAGAGGCGGTGTTTACCGTTTCTTCCGATGCGCTCAAAGAAAAACTGATACAACCGCTTGTTATCGAACGACCCTTTGTCTTTGAAACCGTAACTTCAACCGGCGCTATCGCAAAAGATGAAACCGAAGCAGCTGAGGGGCTGATCATTCCGTCTATGGCAGATGAAAATACCGGATCGCTCAGTCTGACGCTGGATTCAAGCGGACTCGGTGCGCTGTCATCGGCTATCGATTACGTATTCGACTATCCGTTCCTCTGCATGGAACAGCAGTCCGCCCGTATTCTGCCGCTCGTCCTGTTTGAAAACTACATCGACGTATTCTCGCTTAAAAGTAAGGTACCGAATGTCCGGCACACGGTCAAAAAAACGATGGCGACATGGGCGCGGGAACAAACATCCGAAGGCGGCTTCCCCTACTGGCCGGGCGGCCGGTACACGGATTTTTATGTCAGTTTACGAATTGCGCATATCTGCGCCGCCGCACAGCAGCGCGGATACAGCCAAGATGATATTGCCGTCAATACAAAAAAACTGACCGACTATATTCGCTCGCAGCTGCTTGCAAATAGGAAAGCACTCTCGCCGTACTTACAAGCCTACGCCTGCTTTGTACTGGCAATGAACAACGCCGGTTTTGATGAGAGCATTTTGACGGCAGTTCAGGCACGTGTGATTCCTCAGCTGGAAGACTACACTGCGCAGCCGAATGATCTTGCTGCCCTTGCATTGCTAAGCTTAACCTACACGCAGCGGAACCGCGCCGGAGATGCAGCGAAGGCGGCGAAGTGCACGGAACGGATTATAAACTCCTGCCGCTTTACCACCCGCAGCGTATCGCTCGCGGTGCCGCCGTTACAAGGCTACCGATTCTGGTACGGGAACGACCTTTCCCTCGACTTGGCGCTTATTCTGCAGAGCTTGGTAAAAGCGGCGCCCGACCATAGCCGCGAGGATGCGGTACGGGCAGTGCTGTACACCCTGCTCCAGCGTCAAAAGGGCGGTTATTGGCAAAATACGGCAACTACCGCTCACGTACTGGAAGCAGTGTACGAATATATTCAGTATGCACAGCTTGATGCTACCGACCTCACCGCTGCGGCATCACTGCCCGGCGGAGACCTGCTCACCGCGGCGCTCAAAGGAGCGGCAGCAAAACCGGCTTTCCAAATGTTCTCCTTTAAAGAACAGCCGGTGTCGGAAGCAAAGCGGGATACCCTGCTGCCGCTCCGCTTTACCAAAACCGGTACGGGACAGCTCTACTACACAGCCTCGCTTGCGTATGCACTGCCGCAGGAACGCCAGAAACCGCGCGACGAAGGACTCGGCGTTTCCTGTACTATCCGCGACATCGCCGCAGATAAAATCGTAACGCCGAATTCGGAGAACAGCTCGATGATCACCCTCGAAAGCGGCAAAACCTACGAAATGGCAATCCGCCTCTCGTCGGGAAAGGACTATACGTTTGTCGCACTGCGGGCGCCCATTCCGTCAGGCGCGGAAATTTTAGACGCAGCCTTCGTTACCACCGCATCAAACGATTACGAGGAAAAAGATACGGAAGAGCCGTGGACTGATTGGCGGGATCCAAGTAAGCAGCAGATATACGACAACGAAGTTCAGTATTTCTGGAACAGTTGGGACAAAGGCGGCACCACGGTACGCTTTAAGTTCCGCGCAGCCCGCCGCGGCGTATTCCCCTGCCCGCCCGCAACCGCCGAGTGTATGTACGAAAACGAAATCTTCGGGCGAAGCGGCGGAATGCTGTATGTGATTAAGTGATGGATATACCGGCAGGATAAACGTATCAGACTGAGTAAATTGCGGAACGGCAATAACCGTGCTATAATACCGGTATGAACTTTTCACGAAAACTGCCGGTCGGCATACAGAGCTTTAAGGTCTTACGGAATGACCGCTATCTCTATGTAGACAAAACAGAGTATCTTGCGCGATTAGTAACCGGCGGTCGAGTCTATTTTCTCAGCCGCCCGCGCAGGTTTGGGAAAAGCCTTTTTCTTTCAACACTCGCAGCATATTTTCTTGGCCAAAAAGAACTGTTTAAAGGCCTGTATATTGAAAACGCCGAGGAAGAACAAGCGGAGTTCGAACAACGGGCAGCATGGGAAGCATATCCGGTATTGTATCTGGATTTTAATACGGGCAACTATATAGAATCTGATGAGCTCGGTATGAATCTGAATAGTCATCTTTGCAAATGGGAAAAACTATATGGGGTTGAACCATCCGAACAAAATTTTGCACTCCGTTTTGCCGGTATTATTACACGAGCCTGCCAACAAACCGGTAAGCAAGTCGTCATCCTCGTAGACGAGTACGATAAACCCTTGCTGCAAACCATGGGGGTAAATGAAACACTGAATGAACACTATCGCAATACCCTTAAAGCATTTTACTCCGTGATTAAAACCTGTGATCAATATATCCGTTTTGCCTTTTTAACTGGGGTAACAAAGTTCAGTAAAATCAGCATTTTCAGCGATTTGAATAATCTCCGCGATATATCGATGGAAAAACAATATGCCGGTCTCTGTGGTATCACACAAACAGAACTTGAAACGAACTTCCAGCCGGACATACAGGTACTTGCCGATGAGCAAAACCTCACGTATCAAGAAGCATTGGCAGCCTTAAAGCAGTGGTATGACGGCTACTTGTTCCACCCTGCAGGAGAAGGGATGTACAATCCCTATAGTGTACTCAGTGCATTAGTCAAAAAAGAAATTAAAAGCTACTGGTTCAGCACGGGAACTCCGACATTTTTAGTTAATTACCTCAAAGAAGCACACTATTATATTCCCGACTTGGATGGAAATGTTGAACTTGATGAAGATGGCTTACAAACCTATCGGGCTGTTGCACAAGATACATTACCGATTCTATTTCAAGCAGGGTATTTGACGATTAAAGAATACATCAGCGATTTAAGACTCTACCGGCTGGGCTTTCCGAATGATGAAGTACGGTACGGCTTTTTGCATAACCTTTTACCAGCATACTCTGACGTACCATTCGGGCAAACAGGGGTATGGGTAGGACGCTTTGTACAAGATATCCGCAAGGGCAATGTGGATGAATTTATGGAGCGGATGCAAGTGATTATCTCAAGCATACCGTATGATGATTTCCCGAAAGAAAAGCTGAAACTGCGGGAACAAAACTATCAAACTGCCGTTTACCTTGTCTTTGCGCTGATGGGACAGTTTGTACAGACGGAAGTACACTGCGCTACCGGGCGTGCGGACGCCGTGGTTATTACTGTCGATACTGTTTACATCTTCGAGTTTAAGCTCACCGGTAACGGCAGTGCAGAAGACGCACTCAATCAGATAGAAGAGAAAGAATATGCAGCAAAATATCAGGTAGACGATAAGAAGATTGTGCTGATAGGAAGTTCGTTTGACGAAGATGCACGCACAATAAGAGATTGGCAGATAGCTAATGGGTAATGAGTGGCAGTAGGTTACAAATGAGTGATCGAATTAAAAACGCGGATGAACTTGAATTTGCGATATTCTGTATAGAGAACCTTGCTATCCGCTTAAAAACGGATGCCGAGCATATCTATACGGCGCTCGCAGAGTCGAGCAGTTTTCTCTACGACTATATTGTTGCACATTATGATGTACTACATACTCAGGATAAGGAATACATCATCAATGATATACTTGAGGCGATGGATCAATGCGGGATAAAAGTATAATCGTGTATCACGGCTCTGATCGGATTATTGCTCAGCCTGACACCGAGCACTCGCGGCTTAGAGTGGATTTCGGCAAGGGATTTTATACCACACCGTTTTATGAGCAAGCAAAAAAGTGGTGCGAAAAATATACAACACGGCGGAAAAACGGGATCATCTCATACTACGAACTTGATGTGTCTGTTTATAAAGAATGCGCGGTTCTCTCTTTTGAAGCCTATACCGAAGCATGGCTTGATTTTATTTTGAACTGCAGAGCCGGTACTATGCCAAGTGATTATAATCGATATGATATAATTGAAGGCGGAATTGCAAATGATAAGGTATTTAATACGGTGGAACTTTTTTTTGACGGATTGATTGATAAAGCAGAAGCGCTAAAACGGCTGCAATACGAAAAACCGAATTGGCAGATATGCTTTAAAACGCAGTCCATTATTGATACGTACTTACAGTACAAAGGATTTTATAGCATATGTTAGCACATCCTGTTCTGCTGCAAAAAAAATATGCACGGGTTATCGCTCTGTATGCCGAAAAAGAGCATATCAGTTTAGATGCAGCCTTACAAAAATTCTATCATTCGGTAACATATAAATTGATGAAAAACGGCATTTCCGATATGCATTGCATGAGCGACGACTATCTTACGGAGGAATTGAAGGCGGAAGATATACAAAAGAAGTAGTGAGCCGGTTACCTTGCAGGGATATTCTGTAAAATCGATTTTACTTGTTTATAGAATTATTTTCCCTAGAACGCTCCCGATTCTTTTTCCACGCCTTAAATTCTTCATACTCCTTTTTTTCATCCTTTATTTTCTGATTAGTATTTGTAAAATACATGATAGCAAATACGATACATACCGGAATACCGATAAAAAACAGTATTCCGAATATCGGAAATTCGAACCATGAAATAATCCATAGGGCACCTCTAAAAACCTCTTAAAAAAGATGTAAAAAATGCTAAAGTAGAAGCATGAAAGGCAGAGGCTTATTTGATGAAGAAGAGCGGTTTAAGGTATTGAGCAAGCTCGGAGACAACCTTGAGAGACTAAATAAAAAATAAATTGGGAACTATTTAGACCGATTCTAAAGAAAGCGTTACAAAAAGAATCGAAAGGTCTTGGCGGAAGACCGGCGTATGATTATGTGATGATGTTTAAGATCGTCATTTTACAAAGATTATACAGCGCTTATTTTAGGCAATGCAGATCTCAAGGCAGTATGCAAAGACCTAAAAGAAGTATACTCAGCCATTACAGCTGATGCCGGGCATGATGCATTGGAAGCATTCGTGAAGAAATGGAAGGTATAAGTAGGCCGTCTGAAATAGCGCCGTCCAACTTAACCGTCGAGTTTGCATAAATGCAAACCTCGCTTATTGACGTGTGCGCTTTTCGCGCACGAATTGAACAACTTCAAAAGTTCACACTTTGGAAGTTGTTCAATTTTATGGGATGACAAATACCCGATGATCCAGGCGGCGTGGGAGAGAAACTGGAATGAGCTCATCGAGTTTTTCAATTACCCGATGGACATACGAAAAGCCATTTACACAACAAACGCTATTGAGTCGTTGAACTTCAGCTTAAGAAAAATCACGCGCAATAAATCAAGTTTTCCAGATGACGATTCGATTTATAAGGTGATGTATTTGGCGATACGGAATGCGAGTAAACGCTGGACGATGCCGATCAGAAATTGGGCATTAGCAGTAAATCAGTTTGCCATACTATTTGACAAACGGGTTCCAATCTGCTAATACGTATATATCCATTTACACAATTTTCCTGATAGGCCCAAAAATTCGTCATATTCACGCTTCGTTTCCAGCTCATCAAGGCTATCTGTTAATTCGTCTCATCCCATGGTTATCAGCTTAGTATATTTTTTAAGCCTTAAACATCCTTTTTTTCAAAAATTGATTTCCGTGTTTTTTGGGGTAATACTTCTTCTAATTTATATAAGAATTAAATAGACTCTTCAGAAAGCTTGCTATTACCTTTAAGATTTTGTATAATTGGAGCAGGTTCCGTTATCAGAGTTTAAAATATGATACTAGGTTCTATTTTATATATGTTATAAATAGAAAAAATGTGTTTTATAGGAGGTTAATTATGAAGCATAAGAAGATGGTTTTGGTTCTTTCGCTTGCATCTGCTGTTTTTGCATTTGCAGATTTTTCGATTTCGTTCGGTCCTGCCTTTACGAATTATTTTGTTCACAGTAAAAACGAAGGCGATGTCGCTACATTGGGTTCAGCTAATTTAGAAAATGCAGTAAAAAATCTTACAAATGAAAGCAACAATGCGGCTGGAATCGCAGTGGATCTGAGAGCCGAATTTTTTTATCTAATGGCTCAAATTGCCTTTCCCGGAAAGAGCCATAAGGATTTGTTTAATAATGTAAGCAGCGAGACAGCAAATTTTATAAAAAAGAGTCCTGTTATATTCGATAGTCAGATTGGAGCAGGTTATACATTTTTTAAAAAATCAAGGTTTAACCTCTTTGTAGGCGGCGGCTTAGGTTTAAATGCGATGAGCTCGACGGAAACTGCGAAGATAGGACCTCTTAACGCATCATACGAAAAGTTGGATGTTATGTTCGGTTTAGGTGCAAATATTTTAGCAAGTTTTTATTTTACCGATATGATAGGCATTTACGGCGGCATAGCTGATACTTTCTATTTTGTACCCTTAAAGGTTGAAAAAACTTTCAAGCTTGGCAGTACATCCATCAATGTTTCAAATAAAGATAAGCTAAAAGATATTCTTGCTAACAGTGTAAACTTAAAGTTAGGTCTTTCGCTAAAGTTCTAATTTTAATTGTTTTACGCAAAAAGGCAGCCCATTAAATGAGCTGCCTTTTTTATTGAGCAAGAGCTTTATTTTACGAAAAACTTACCATAGGTAAATACAGCAACATACAAATGAGCAAAATCGCTGATTGGATACATAATTATGACGTATGTTTTGCTATAAAACTGCCAATCAGATGTATAGGAAAACCTCTAAAAACTTCCGTTTTGAGAGGTTTTCTGTAGATTTAGGTTGCCGTCATAGCCGTAAAGCACTTGCCGGTTTGCGGTTTAAACTTACAGCATAGGTGTGTGCGATAATATTGTTGCGTTTGAGTGATTCTGAACGAAATCCATTTAAGAATCTGATGTACGAAGAGGATCAGCCCGATAGTCTCAACACTATAATCCAATTTTTATGTGTGGCGTAACAAAAGGTATTCAAAGTGGCCGCAACAACTTCACCAAAGTTGATCAAGGATAGCAATTATCTTAAGTTTGCGTTACACTGATTTAGGTCTGTAATTTCTTTTGTGGTATTGTTTTTTCTTTCTAATCTAAACATACCACGAATTACAAACTTTTAACACTCCTTACTTTATCTTGGATAGACGTGATGAAAACTGAAAAAAGTCTTATTGGAACAAAACGGTTTTGGTTTTTAATGTGGGGCTTAGGTCTTGCGGGGCAGTTATGCTGGAATATCGAAAATCAATGGTTTAATACCTTTGTGTATGCAAAGATTGCAAAAGATTCCTCTATCGTAACGCTCATGGTTATTACCAGCGCTTTGGTCACAACATTCTCAACCTTCATATTCGGGACACTGTCGGATAGAATAGGTTCGAGAAGAAGATTTATCTCTATAGGCTACATCGTATGGGGATTGACGACGATTCTGTTCGGTCTTACCGAATTTGTAGGACACGGACAGGTCGGAACCGGAGCAAAAGCTTCAATCTGGGCGGCAGTTCTTGTTATCTTAGCCGATGATGTTATGAGCTTTTTCGGCTCTATGGGAAACGATTCGGGATACAACGCATGGAGCAATGACATGACTACCGATAAAAACCGCGGTCAAGTCGGAGCCGTGCTCGCAATTCAACCGATAATCGGCACCATCGTCGGCACCGTATTGGGCGGTTTGCTCATCGGCAGCGAAAATAACTATCAACGGTTGTTTTGGTCTATGGGTATCTTTGTCATCCTTGCAGGGCTTCTCTCTCTTCTTCTATTAAAAGATGCTCCCAACTTAAAACCCTACAAAACGGGTTCATTTTGGGAGCAATTAAGCTCGATCTTTAAAGCGGAAGGATTTTTTTCTCAAAAAGAATTGATGCTTGCGTGTATTACAACAGCGCTTTTTTTTGTTTCGTTCAATGTTTATTTTGTCCACATGGGAAACTGGATGATTTACCGCATGGGCTTTAACGCAGGGAACATGGGTATTATTCAAGGATTAAGTTTAGTCGCTGCGTCCCTGCTGGTGATTCCTGCAATCGGGATTATCAATAAGAGGCGTACTCCGCAGCTTGCCTGTTTTGCAATTATTCTGAATATCGTCGGCTTATGCATTTTATCGCTCTTTGCAAAGCCCGCAGCTTTTAACACGGAAACGGTATTCTGCGTGCAAAACATTCCGCTGTTCCTTTCCGTTTTCCTTGCAGGTGCAGGACAAATCCTTGTTACGCAATCGATGACCATCTGGGTTAAAGAACTCTATCCCGAAACCGCACGCGGTCAGTTTGAAGGTATCCGTATTCTCTTTTTCGTCCTCACCCCGATGATTATCGGAACCGTGATAGGCAACATTATTGTTAAAAACGGAGCAGGCTCCATCGCGAATGAATTCGGAATCATCGAAAATATTCCCGCAGAATCCATCTATCTGTGGGGAGCAATTCTAGCGGTAACGGCGCTCTTTCCGCTCTTTTTCGCATCGAAAATGTATAACCGGCGCAGAAACGACCTCCTTACCATCGAGACAATAACATGAGAAAAAACAAACCGATAAAACCTTTACTCACACCGTGGGGTGAAGCCCTCGACAAGCGAAAGCCCTTAAACGATTATCCCCGTCCTCAGTTGGCGCGGAAAGAATGGCAATGCTTAAACGGAGCATGGGACTACGCGATAACCGCCGATAAACAGATGCCTAAAATATGGGACGGAGAAATAATCGTACCGTTCTCTCCGGAAACAATCCTGTCAAATGTACAGCGGCAGTTACTTCCGGGTGAAACGCTGTGGTACCGCAGAACATTCAACTTTGAACAATGTAAACTGAGTGAGCGGCTCCTGTTACATTTCGGAGCGGTAGATCAACACTGTACCGTCTATGTCAACGGTAAAGAAGTAGGTTCCCATTCGGGAGGATACTGGCCGTTCTCTTTTGATATCAGCAATTTTTTAAACGGTGATACAACGGAAATTGTCATTGCAGTTACCGACGATACCGATACCGGTGATGAGGCCTACGGTAAGCAAACCTTAAACCGAGGAGAGATTTGGTACACGGGTCAGAGCGGTATTTGGCAAACCGTATGGTGCGAAAAAGTTCCTGGCACTCATATCGAAAAGATCAATATAACGCCTCATTATCAAACCGGTGAAGTTGAAATTTCGGTTTTTATTACCGGATCCGATGTCACCGGAAACGATAGACACCCTTCGCATCGCCTTGATGATAGATATGTTAAACGTGATAATGATATACGCATTAAAATCTTTGACTCCGGTTCTGTAATTGCGGAAGACACGCTCACAACCAATCCGCTGCGGATAAAAATGCCTGCCGATTTTAAGAGTTGGAGTCCCGAACAGCCTTTCCTCTATGATGTAGAAATCCGTGCAGGAGAGGATACGGTAACTTCATACTTCGGTATGCGGGAATTCGGGATCATCAACGGCAAACACGGTCCCGTTCTCAGTCTAAACGGAGCGCCGATCTTTCATCACGGGCTCTTGGATCAGGGTTATTGGAGCGACGGAATGTATACGCCGCCTTCCGACGAGGCGATGATTTGGGAAATTAAAAAACTGAAAGATATGGGTTTTAATATGCTGAGGAAGCACATTAAAATAGAACCCCTCCGCTGGTACTATCATTGTGATAGGCTCGGAATGCTTGTCTGGCAGGATTTTGTCAGCGGCGGCGGTCCGTATAAACCGTTGGTCGTTCAATATGCACCGTGGCTCGGCTTCAATTTTAACGATAGGAAAAACCGCTATGCCCTCCACGGACGCAAAAGCGAAAAGGGTCGAAACATATTTTTACGCGATGCCGAATGTACCATCGATTTACTGTACAATACGGTAAGCCTTTCGGTATGGGTTCCTTTTAATGAAGGATGGGGGCAATTCGAAGCAGCCTCAATGGCGGAATACGTCCATAAACAAGATCCCACGAGGCTCATCGATCATGCAAGCGGCTATTTTGATCAAGGTGCAGGAGATTTCCACAGCTATCATATTTATTTTAAGTCCTTCCGCCCGAAACCCGATCCGTTGAATCGGATTTTAGCCTTAACCGAATTCGGAGGGTTCAGCCTGGCCGTGGACGGTCATATCTCCTCCGATATTTTATACGGTTATAAAATCTTCAAGGATACGCAATCTTTAAACGACGGTATCCGGAACCTCTATGAAACCGATGTATATCCGACGATGGAAAAGGGATTGAGCGCTTCAATTTACACTCAAGTGAGCGATGTTGAAGATGAGGTGAACGGTATTTTTACTTACGACAGAAAAGAAACAAAATTGGATGGAGATTTGAGCTTACAGATTGCCGAAACCTTACATGGACTTTTCAAAAAAAACTACGCCGATTATCAGCGGTTATGAAAATACGGCAGAGTAATACGCGCAGATTATCTAAAAAACGGCTGCTGTACGGCACGGCGGCGTTGCTGATTGTACTCTGTATCGGCGGCTGGCTTTCGCTCTTTTTGCCGTTCCCGGAACTGGACGCTTTTATGCAGCGGGATTGGAGTACCCGCGTCTATGATCGGGGCGGCAATCTTATTCAAATCCTCGCACTGGAGGACGGCATACGGCGTGAGTTTACGGCGTATGAAGCGATCCCGCCCGATGCCGTCCGCATCTTTCTCGCTGCGGAAGACAAGGATTTTTTCGCCCACCGCGGTATCGATGTTGCCGCTATTGCACGGGCAACTTATCAAAATATCAGCAGCGGAAAGCGGGTCAGCGGTGCGTCTACCGTTACGATGCAGCTCGCCCGCCTCGTCGTTCCGGCAAAAAGGCGCACGTTTTTTGCAAAGCTCCGCGAAGCTCGAAACGCGCTCCGGATTGAGCGGCGCCTTTCAAAACAGGCTATTCTTGAACTCTATCTTAACAGCCTTCCGTTCGGCTTCCAAACCGAAGGCCTTACCTCGGCAGCAAGGAATTTTTTCGCACTGCCGCTTTCGGAACTGACTGCGGAACAGCTCTGCTGCCTCGCAGTCATCCCCCGCCGTCCCGCCGGTTACAACCCGCTTGAGCATCCCGAAGCCTGTGCCGAAAAAGCGGCCGCGCTCTACCGCGCCGTCTTTATGCAAGAAAGCGAAGGGCAGAACGGACAGCAAGACACCCTGCTTACAGATCGGCTGCTGCAGGCTGCCCATACCGCACGCCGCTTTGAATACCCCTTCGGGATGCCTCATTACATCGAATACCTTGTGCGGCGATATAAAGCAGGTGATTTTCACCGACAACCGGAAGTTCTACAAGGTGCGCAAGGTGGTACTCAACCGCACCCGGAAGACAGCCCGAAAATTACGCAAGACAGCAGTTCCCCGCAGATGACCAGTCAAACACAGACTGCGCACCAGTCCGTATCGGCATCCCCCAAAGCCGCACCTCAAGCATTGCCGCCCGACTGGTATTTAACCGCAGACAGTGCCTTGTCCGCTCAGGCTGAACTGCTCCTCCGCGCTCAGTTGAAAAGCAATCCTCAAGCCCGCGTACACAATGGCGCCATTCTCGTTATCGAAAACGCAACCGGAAATATTCTTGCGTGGATAGGCTCGAACTCATATTTTGACGATGAAAGCAATGGAAAAATCGACGGCGTTACCGCGTTAAATCAAAGCGGAAGCAGTTCCAAACCATTTTTATATGCGCTCGCATTGGAACAAGGATGGAAGCCGTCGGATGTCTTGCCGGATATTCCGATACGGTTCGGAAAGGAGGAAGCATATATCCCGCGCAACTTTAATAACCGGTTTAACGGTCCCGTCCGCTTACGGATTGCGCTTGCCTCCAGCCTCAACATCCCCGCCGTCTATCTCCTCAACGAACTCGGCATCGAAACCTATCTGCACACGTTAGAGGAACTCGGCTTTCAATCTATCGATACGGAAGGCTCGGATGTAAAACTGTCGCTTGCACTCGGCAGCGTACCGGTTCCCCTCTACGAACTGGTACGCGCATTCAGCGTTTTTCCGCGCGACGGAGTACTCCTTCCGCTGCGCTCATTTACGGATGGGAGCACTGCCGACGGCTTTTCCGCACCGAAACAGGTTTTCAGCGCAGACACCGCGCGGCTCATCTGCTCAATCCTTTCAGATTCCGCAGCAAGGGCAAAGGGATTCGGTTTCTCTTCACCCCTGAACACACCCTTCCCTTCCATCTTTAAAACAGGAACGGCGAATCAATTCCAAAGCCTTATCGCCCTCGCATCATCATCAGCCTTTACCGTCGGCATCTGGATGGGGAATTTTGCAGGCAATACCGTCATCGGAAAAACAGGAAGCTCCGCTCCCGCTTCGATTGCTCGGAACTTACTCGTCCGGCTGCACAGCCAGCCCTTCGCGGACGGTCTTACGGTACCGGCAAAAAACTTTGCAGAACCGGAGCATTGGCGCCGCGAATCCGTTTGCGCCCTTTCGGGAATGCCCGCCGGTCCTGCATGCCACAACACAGTGCAGGAATATCTGCCGTCCGCATTCACCGCTTTCAGCGAGCACAACAGGTACAATGGACGCAACGCAGGATACGGCAGCTTCGGCACATCCAACCGGATTGATGCACCCAACCGGCACGGCACATATAAACGGGAAAACGGCGAATATGAACAAGCGGGGAACACATATCAACAAGCGGGCGGCGAATGCAGCTGGCACCAAATACAAAACGGGCACTTAGTTACCGTATACCCCGAAGAATACCGGCGCTGGTTTGCGAACATCACACGGCACGGTACAATCGGACAGCCGAGCAATGCGTTAACGGTCATCCGGCCGGCAGATGGCAGCCGTTTTGTCAGCAATGCTCGTTACCAAGGCACCGGTGTTCCAATCGAAATTACCGGCGGAGCGGAAGATACCGTATACATTAGCTACGACGGCCGCGCTCCGATTACCCTAAACCGCCCGTTTTCAGGCAGCCTTCCGCTGGAAAAAGGAGAACACCGGCTTATCGTCCGCTGCGGCGATGAAGAGGTATCGGTTGTATTCACTGTTGAATGAGTAGAAGCCTCTAAAAACGCAAGTCTTATCGGTTTGTTCTGTAAGGAAATAATTTATCATATCCGTTTTGCGGACTGCGAATCAGTTTTTGAAAGGTAAGCTTTGTTCAGCGGTTTTCCCTTAGATTTAATTTGCGAAAAAAAAGACACTCTGAACGAGTGTCTTTTAAAGGAGTTAGCGGCAATAGGGCTTGAACCTATGACCTAACGGATATGAGCCGTTTGCTCTACCAACTGAGCTATACCGCCGTAAAAATACTTGAAGAATATAGCGTAAAATAAAATCTTTGTCAATTACCCTTAAAATTTTTACCGGATGCGGATTGAAACGGTCCCGCTTTTAAATTCACCGGTTTGTGCGGACACCTTTACCGTGCCGGCTTTTCCGAGCGTTTTAATCCAAAAGCCGCGGGCACCGCCGATGAGGGCGAACTCTTTAGGGCCGATAACCTCGGCGGGGCCTTTCAGCTTAATCTGCACAACCTCGGAACTATACGGTAATTCGTTTCCAGCCTGATCAAGGAGGCGCACAACAAAGCGGACGGCATCGGGTATGTCCGCCCGAAGTTTTGTCTCATCGGCGATAAGTACAAGCTGCGCCGCAACGGGATTTGCAGTAAAGCGGCGGGTAATACACTCTTTACCGTTATGGTAGCCGGTGAATACGGCATCTTCCCATCCGCCGCCCCACACGCTTGGAAGGTTCTCGATAACAACAGGCGGATGCACAAACCCGGGATACCGGTCAAAAGCGGGATAGAACAGACCTAAATCTTTTTCGCCGATAGTAAGCCTAACTGCGGTACAGTTCGTACAGATGATAAGCGGCGCAATTCCGCCGACTGCACGGTCGCCGACGGTATAACGGGTTAACGGTTCCAACACCGGCCGTACTTCCGCAGACAGCTGACTTGCATAGACGCTTGCGGCGAACTTAGGAAGGCGGAACATATCCATCACACCGTGGTAGCAAATACGGTCGCCCGAACCGAAATTCGCATGAGTATTATAGTCAAACGCACACCATCCGATTGCGCCGCATTTTTGCGGGTCAAGGGCGGCGGCATTCTGTACCGCGAGGTGAAGCTTTGCATGCTCAACCAAACGCTCTTCCTGATCGAACCGTTTTGTCGGATAGATGTGTCCGCCGAACTCGGTTACCAGATACGGCACCACATCGGACTGTCCCGTAACCTCACGTTGAGAACGAAGCACCCGCGCAGTTCCCGCTCCATTACCGGCAGGCAATCCTTGAGAACCGTATATAAAATCGTTCATCGTATAGACGTCTTCAAAAAATTCACTGTTTTCAATACAGCGGACGCCGCCGGTCTGCCGGTACGGATCAAGCTCATGGGCGATCGTATTTGTGCGCTGATAAAACGCCGTGCAATCAGGCGATTCATTAATGCGTACTCCCCACAATACAATAGAAGGGTGATTCCGGTCTCTGATAATCATCTTCCGGATACTTTCGCAACTGATATCCTGCCAGGCGGAATCGCCGATATACTGCCAACCGGGCGTTTCTTCAAAAACCAATAAGCCGATCTCATCACATCGATCCAAAAAATACGGCGACTGCGGATAATGCGAGGTACGGACGATATTAACGCCAAGCTCGTATTTCAGAATATCTGCATCTTTCCGCTGTACCCGTTCAGGCATCGCATACCCGACGTAGGGAAAAGACTGATGCCGGTTTAAACCGCGCAGCTTCAGCGGCTTGCCGTTTAAGAAAAAACCTTCCGGCGTAAACTCAGCCGTGCGGAAACCGATACGGGTAGATACGGTATCACATATCATACCGTCTTCCAGTAAAGATACTTCGACACGATACAACTCAGGCTTTTCAAGCGTCCATAGCTTTAAGCCGATTAATTCATCCATAAGCATCGATAAAGAAAGAGAGGGAACGGATACAACAAGACTTCTGCTCAACTCTGCCCGTTTCCGGTTTCTGGAATCGAAGAGCGCTACGGAAACATCGATCGACTTATTTGTCCGTTCGCTGTGTGCAATCGCAATATCAACCTGCAAACTTTTTTCTGCCGTTAAAACGGAAACAGGGCGGGCATACATCGATTCGATATGACAATAGGGTACTGCACGCAGCGTAACATCGCGGTAAATACCTCCGTAACAAAGGTAATCAACCTCACCGCCGAACGGAGGGATATCGGCTCGTTCCGTCGAATCGACATATACAACCAATACGTTCCTTTCTTCATCTCCATACTCAACATATTGAGTAATCTCCACAGGAAAAGGAACATACCCACCTTTATGCTCGCCGACCGGCTGTCCGTTAACAAAGACCTTGGCATAGCACATCACTCCGTCAAAATCGATAAAAAGGCGCATCCCTTGCAACTGAGAAGAGACGGCAAATTTTTTTCGATAACACGACTCTACTTGATATACTTTTTCATCAAAATAATGATACGGCAATTCTTTTACCGTATGCGGAAGCTGCACTTCGGTAAAATGTGTTTCGTCGCAATGGGTTTGTATGTACTGTTCTGTAAAGTTTTCTGCAAATTGCCAATTTTGCCATAAAGGGATCAGTGTCCGTGCCATTTTACGCCTCCGTTTGTATATCAATCATCTGATTTAATACGATATTAAGGTCTTCGATAAAAATCCCGGAATACCGCTCGATATTTTTTATAATAGAATCTTTTAATGCCAATATCCTACCAGTCAAATCAGGCCCTGCCGGCATATCGACCATCATAATAACTCTATAACCGTTATCTTCGGTTTGAACGGTAATTTTCTTAATATTCACCGCGCTATCATACTGAGCCGCATATTGTATAACCATTTCTTTTAATGCGGTATCGGAAACTTGTGCCGCATAAACCTTTGAGAATTCAGGACGCACAACCGATTTTTCAAATAACGTTTCTTCTTCTTTTAAGTGCCCGATATTTGCATTACGGAACAGCAGTCTGATTTTATCATAAAATATTTGCGGATAGTTCCTCTTCACCTCGACAGACGGAACAGGAATAACGTGCTTCCCTTCGACACGGCGGCTCCGGATAGCGGTTTCAATCTCTTCCCTCGTTGCGATATCTTCAATGCGGATAATTTTTTGCGGCGGCGGGATCTGCAATCTCGTCGCAATTTTATTGACCATCTTATCCGATGTACCTAAAATAAGCACTTTTTTACGGCTTAATTGATGAAGGACTTTGGCCGCTTCATCACGGTGCTGCTTATCGTCAAAAACAGCCGTTTTTACCGCTGCCAAAAAGGTTTTTTCCCGTTTTGCAGAATGTCCCGCGAGTATTTTATCGCCTTTAATGACCAATCCGTCATCGATAATTAAATCTATTCCGTATTTTTGGGCGACCAATCGTGCTCTAAAACTTTTTCCGGTACCGTTACCGCCAACCAGCGCATATATCTGTGGTCTCTTTACCCAGCGAAAAAACCTATCAAAAAACCGCATATCGGTTTAGTATAAGCCGGTTATTGCATCTTCGCAAGTACATACTCAAAAATTCGTATCAAAACACACAGTAAAACTTGACAAATGGATAATAGCAGGTTACCCTTTTTAAAGAGCATCTTGATACAAACCAAAATACTTTTAAAGATGCTCATGAATTCGGAGGAAATTATGAAACGTATGTTGAAGCTCTGTGCCGCACTGTTGATTGCCGGTACCTTGCTGAGCGGGTGCAATACGAAAAAAACGGACGCATCCGCAGCGAAAACCAATTCGGAAAAGCCGATTGAAATCTCATTGTACTATTCAGACAATGCAACGCTTCCCTTCAAAGCCGATTGGCTGACCGTGCAGGAATCGGAAAAACGCTCAAACACAAAACTGCACTTTGAGCCGATACCGATTGCCGATTACAACACCAAAGTATCGTTAGCCTTAAATACCGGCAACGGCCCCGATGTAATCCTTTACCAAAACACGAACGGCGAAAACGGTTCATTGGCATTAAACGGCGCGCTTATTCCGATCAGCGACTATGCCGAATGGACTCCGAACTTTAATGCACAAGTAAAAAAATTCGGATTGGAAAAAGACATCGACGCAGTGCGCCTAAAGGACGGAAAATATTATTATCTTCCTTCTTTATTTGATGTTCCTTTTTACGACGGCGGATTGATTTTACGCGAAGACATGCTGAATAAATACGGCCTCTCTCAGCCGAAAACATTCGATGACCTCTATGTCTTCTTAAAGAAATACAAAAAAGATAATCCCGACTCCTACCCCCTGACCATTTTGGCCGGCCCGCGGGTTTTATATAGAATGACAATGCCGTCATTCGGCATCAGCCTCGGCAAAAATTCTTCAACCGGTACCGGCGTTTTAAGCTGGGACTATGCAAAGGGTAACTATTTTGCAGGCGCCGTAACGGAAATGTATAAGGCCTATGCACGTTTCCTTGCAAAGCTCTACAAAGAGGGACTGCTGGATCCTGAAATGGCAGAGCCTATCGATGGTGATAAATGGGCGCAAAAGCTCGCTACCGGCAAAGCGGTTGCCACCTATGCGTACTATGACCAAATCGGTGGCGTTACGGGTAAATCGGCTATCGAAGGCTTTAAGCTGCAAATGTATCCGCCTCTTGCAGGCCCTGCAGGCGCACACCATCAGCCCAAGAGCAGAACACAATGGGGTATCATGTTCCCGTCAAAGACAGCAAAACGCGCTGACTTTGAACAAATTGTTCGTGCAATCGACAACATTTTCTTCAGCGATGAAGGTGCAAAACTCTGGTGTCTCGGAGTAGAAGGCGTAACCTATACGGTTGAAAACGGTAAAATCAAGTATGCAAAGGAAATTACCGAAGCTCCTGAAGGTGTTTACAAGACGATGCAGTTGAAATACGGATGCGGCGCCGATACGACGCAGCTGGTATGGATTAACAGCAGAGAAATGACCAAGTACGATGACAATTATGCTCGTATCAATGCAGAAGTAGAAAAGATGGATATGGCGATCCAGCCGATTCCCCCTACTCCGCTGTTTGATGATGCTGTCGCGGAAGAAGCAGGTATTCTACGTACTCCGCTCTTAGATACATTTGAAAAATGGAACAATGATTTTATCACCGGGAAAAAAGATCTTGATAAGGATTGGAATGCCTATGTTACCGAAATGAATAATGTCGGCATTGAAAAGTACCTTACACTCTATAACGAGCACGTAAGGAAATAACCTCTTGCTGCGCCTGCATAAGCATCGCTTTGCGGGCGTATTGGGCATCTCTGAAAACTCGATTAGCTTTTAGAGATGCCTTATTATTTTTAACACTATGAATCAAAGAACAAAACGCTATTTTCATCAATATTGGCAGCTTTATGCGATGCTTCTGCTGCCCTTAATTTATTTTATCATATTTAAATATGTTCCGATTTTCGGTAATGTACTTGCATTTAGACGATACCGTCCGGGACTCGGCGCATTCGGCACCGAATGGGTAGGGCTGCGCTATTTTACGATGTTTTTTAAAGACCCTGCTTTTTGGCGCGCATTTAGAAATACGCTGACTCTATCGCTAATGAATTTACTCATAAACTTCCCGATACCGATTATCTTTGCACTCCTCTTAAACGAAATACGTTCCGTTTTTTTAAAGAAATTCGTACAGACGGTTTCATATATGCCGCGCTTTATTTCAACCGTTGTCGTTATTGCAATGGCTGCGGAAATTCTTTCGCCGAGTACCGGTATTTTAAATCTTCTGTTAAAAAACACGTTCGATATGCAGCCGATCTATTTTATGAACGAACCGTCCTATTTTAGAACTTTGTACATCTTCACCGACACATGGCAATATATGGGTTGGACTGCCATTATCTATCTTGCGGCAATTACAGGGATTAACGAAGAATTATACGAGGCGGCGAAGATCGATGGAGCAGGAAAATTGCAGCAGATACTGTATATCACTATACCATCCATCCTGCCGACTATTATGGTTATGCTTATTCTGGAAATAGGCAGATTACTGACGCTTGGCTTTGAGAAGATATTGCTTATGTATACCCCAAACAATGCGGACGTCAGCGATATTATCGCAACACTTGTATACCGTACCGGCTTAGCAAATCAAAATTATTCGTATGCAACCGCAATCGGATTATTTACCGGCGTTATCGGCATTTTCCTCGTTGCCTCTGCAAACGCTGTAAGCAAACGCCTCACCGACGAAAGTATCTATTAATACGGAGTGATCTATGCAATCAAGACAAAAATCGTTCACTATTTTTAATCTTATTCTGTTCATTGTGATGGCGTTTATCGTACTCATCTGCATTGTACCGTTCATATATATGATTGCCCTGTCTTTTTCCGACCCCGCAGCCATCATGCAAAACAAAGTATCATTTTTACCGGTAGGATTTACAACTGCGGCATATAAGCAAATATTCACATACCCGAATTTCTTTAAAGCATACGGTAATACTATTTTCTATACTTTTTTCGGCACCCTTATTGCACTCTGCTTTACCTCGACTTTTGCGTATCCGCTTTCAAAGAAGTTTTTACGAGGAACCGGCATCATCATGAAGCTGATAGTCTTTTCGATGTTTTTTTCGGGAGGTTTAATCCCCACCTATCTGCTTATTTCTTCATTACATTTAACAGGTACGGTATTCGCGATATTGCTTCCCTTTGCCATCAATCAGTTCCACTTGATTATCTTAATAAACTTTTTTAAAGCCTTTCCGCATGAACTGGAAGAAGCTGCATTGATAGACGGACTCGGCTACTTTAGAATTTTCATGGAAATTGTCATTCCTCTTTCGACTCCTGCTTTAGCGGCAATTGGTCTCTATACGGCAGTATTCTTTTGGAATGATTGGTTTAACGGATTGATCTACTTAAAGTCTTCACAGTTCCCTGTTATGCTGTTCTTACGCAATATCGTCAACGGTACGGCAACAATGGGGGATGGAGCCGGCAGCGCAGATATGTCGGTTATCGGTATTTCGATTAAAGCCGCTGTCATTATCGTTTCGACGCTGCCGATTATCCTGCTTTATCCTTTCCTGCAAAAATACTTTGTGAAAGGGCTGACAATCGGCTCGGTAAAAGGCTAAATAGTAAGAAAACTGTCTAAAAACCGAAGTTTTTGGACAGCCCCTTCTCTTTTGAAGACATCTTCAAACTCTTTAGGATATTTTCCTCCTAACAAATGATATGCTTCTATCTAGGTAGTAATTGTAAATGTAATATTTTTTCACATCTTTGATTTTCAAAGCAAACAAATCGCCTATAAGTATATAAATAAATATCAATGCAGTCATTACACACCGTTATTCCCCTGCCAAAATAAAACCTTCCTTTATGTTTCCCGCTATTCTATGCTATACTGTTTTATCTGATGAGAGAAAGGAAAAGATATGGCAGATATGTTGGTGAACTTGCTCCGGCTGCCTCCGGCAGAAGAGCTTTATGCGGAATTGCAGCGGAAATACGATGTGCATATTCGGCGCGCGATGACGCCCGATAAGTTTCGAATCGTTGAATGGGTGAAAGAACATTCCACTTTAAGCGCAGCAGGCGAATGCGATACCTGCTTTTCCCGCATACCGGTGAGCTGCTTTATCGCTACCCGCGGGCAGAACATACTCGGATATGCGTGCTATAACGCAACCGCGCCCGACTTTTTTGGCCCTACAAAGGTATTGGAAGATGAGCAGGGGAAAGGTATCGGCAAAGCGCTGCTGCTCGCATCGCTCCATGCCCTACGCAACGAAGGGTATGCCTATGCCATTATCGGAGGAGTCGGTCCCGAAGCCTTCTATCAAAAAACCGTCGGCGCCGTTTTAATTGACGGCTCTACGCCCGGTATTTACAAAGACTTTCTACCGAAACTCTAGGGCGTGGAGCCTGTGTTTTTATCCCAAAGGTTAGCGATGGGAGCTGCGCCGAAGGCGTTCCGGAACGAAAGGGTATAACATTTATTTTTCTGCGTAAATGAGGCTGCTTTGGATATAGGTTTTTATTGCCAAGCCGTGTCCCCATTTCTTTGCGTATTCGTCTGAAACGTCTTTTGAACGTATGATTATGTTGATAAAGCCGATTTTTTCAAAGGTGTCTTTTATCTGCTCCGCAGACCAAGCTCCCCCCACTCACGTTTTTACCATATCGGGATCAGAGATCCATTCGTGCGGCAAAGCAGCCTTTAAAGTGATGTCGGAAATCGCGACTCTTCCGCCTTTGCGAAGACAGCGGTAAAGCTCTGAATACACTCCATATTTATCCGTTGACAAATTTATCACGCAATTACTCATGATGAGATCGAGGGAACTATCGGAAAGCGGAATATGTTCAATTTCGCCAAGTATAAATTCGCAATTGGTAAACCCGTTTTTTACGGCGATTTCCGAAGCGCGGCTGATCATAGTTTTTGAGCTGTCAAGCCCGAAAACTTTTCCGTTTTTACCGACAGCTTTTGACGCTATAAAGCAGTCAAGTCCTCTTCCGCATCCTAAGTCAAGGATGGTTTCGTTTAAGCGGGGCTTGGCAGCTTCTTGCGGATTTCCACAGCCGAGCCCGAGGTCGGCCTCTTTCGGAATGCCGACCAAATCTTGTGCGGCATAGCCTATCGAAGTCGTTATCTTTTCAGCCTCACCATGTACGGAAAGGCTTCCCTGTGCCAGATTTTCGTAATGCTCTTTGACGGCTTCTTTCACCGCATTCTTATCGTAACTCATTCAAATGATTATATCCTCGCTTGCTCTTTTAGACTATACCGTTCCATGTGAACTGTTTACAATGAGGCATCTCCTAAAACGCTTAAGTGTGTTGCGGTTCTTTACTGAAACAACTCGGCAAGTTCTTCATTGCTCATCTTGCCGATCCACGATTCGCCGCCGCTCAAGGTCATCTGAGAAATATGCCGCTTCTTTTGAATCATCTCATCGATTTTTTCTTCAAAGGTACCGGCGCAGATAAAACGGGACACAAACACGGTGTTGTGCTGCCCGATTCGGAATGCGCGGTCGGTCGCCTGATCTTCTATCGCAGGGTTGTACCAGAGGTCAAAGTGGATAACGCGGGTCGCAGCGGTAAGGTTTAAGCCGGTACCGCCTGCCTTGAGCGAAATAAGAAAGATGCGTTGCGCCGGATCGGTTTGGAACGATTCGACCGCGGCCTTCCGTGCGGTAAGCGGCATCTGTCCGTGCAAGAGGAGCGGCTCATCGCCGAATTGCTCCTGTATCAGCTTCCGCAGTAAAAAGAGCGTTTGCGTGTATTGGCTGAAAATCAGTGTCTTTTCGCCGGCGTCCAATATTTCGCCGAGCAGCTGCATCAGCGCGGCGGTCTTGCCGGAAAGCGCCGTATCGGTCTGAAAGCTTTCGTCATAGACATGGGGATGGTTGCACACCTGCTTTAAGGCGGTCAGCAGTTTCAGTACCAACGCATTCCGCTGAATCCCCTCCTCCGCCTTCAACACGCTTTTCAGCTGCGTTTCAACAAGGCTTTCGTACAGCGCGATTTGCTCCGGCGTCAGGCGGCAGTATTGCGGCGTAATCACTTTTTCCGGTAAGTCGGAAATAACGGCGGGGTCGGTTTTAAGGCGGCGGAGTAAAAACGGCGCGGTAATCTTTTGGAATGATTCCGCAGTCTCCGCATCGCCGTGCAGCTCGATGGGTATGCGCCATTTTTTACGGAAGGTTTCCGAAGAGCCGAGATAACCCGGAATGATAAAATCGAACAAGGCGCGCATATCCTCAAGGCTGTTTTCAACCGGCGTACCGGTCATCGCGATGCGGGACTGTGCCTGCAAAAGCCTGAGCGCTTGAGCGTTTTTGGTCTGCGTATTTTTAACCGCCTGCGCTTCGTCGATAATCAGGCAGTCAAAGGTCTTTTCGGAAAGTTTTTTTACATCCCGCTGGAGGGTCTGATACGTCGTAATATGAATGTCAGACTTTGCGGAAAACCGCCGCCCCTGTCCGTGCAAGATTGTACAACGCAGCGACGGAGCAAAGGTGTGCAGCTCATGTTCCCAGTTCGGCAAAAGACTTGCCGGAGCTGCGATAAGGATGCCGCTATGCTCAAAGCCCTGTTCTTTCAATTTGAGAATAAGGGCGATAACTTGCAGCGTTTTACCAAGCCCCATATCATCCCCCAATAGACAGCCGAAGCCGCTTCTAATGGTAGAATAGAGCCACTGAAAACCTTTTTTCTGATACGGCCGGAGCGTCGCCTGCAATGTGCGGGGTACTGCGGCATCCGTTTCCCGAAAGAGCGAATAAGAAAACGGCGCGCCGTCCGCCATTACGGTATCTCCGGTCAATGTCCCTTGAATGACCTCATTGATGCCGGGTCTTTCGTGCTGCATGGTTTCGAGAAGACGCGCCGTGTGTTCGGGATCGACAAGGATGTAGCGGTCGTTAAATCTCACCAAACCGCTGCTCTGCTTCATCAATGCGCGGAATTTCTTGGCGCTGATGACGGTATCGCCAAGCATAATGCTGCGGTCATAATCCATCAGATTATCAAGGCTGAGGTACGACTGTACGGCGCCGGCTCCCTTTTGTCGTTTCAGCTGGAACACCGCCCGCGGTTTCAGCGCCCGCTGCAACGTCTTAGGCAGCACGACCTCTATCCCAAAACGGGAGAGGAGCGGCGCCGCCGTCCGTAAAAACACCGCCGTCTCTTCCTGCGTAAGCGGAACCGACTTTTGCCCGATCATCTCCGTTAATTTCGGCAGATATGCGGAAAGCGCAATCGCGAACTCCACCGTTTTGCTTTCCAGCTGTACGGAGTCGGCGATACGGGAAAACGGTACGAACCGGTTGTTCGTTTCTTCGCTGTGGCACACCTCGGCGGAAATCTGAAAGTCAGACTGTTTTGCCTCCTCCAAGATGAGCCGGAAATGGAGGCTGTTGCTGTCGTAGTAGAGCACGGCAAGCCAACGGGTAATCGATGCGGGAAGGCGGCGCATACCCGGCGCCTTCGTGTTGATAGTCGCGCCTTGGAAAAAGAGAGCCGCAATTTCCTGTTCCGCTTGGCGGATACCGGAGGGCATAAAACCGGTAGTATGCACATATTCGGTGAGGAACGCCGTCAGCAGCAGTTCGGTGCAGTACCGCCTGCCCCAGCTCTTAACTTGCGGAAAAAATGCTTCGGTGATAAAGAGGGCGCAGCGGTCGATTGCTGCGGAAACAGCCTGCGCCGAAGTCAGCGGCTTCCAAAATATCGCCAGTTTCCGCGTTCCCGGATCGAGGTATACCGCCGGCAGCAGCGCAGACTCGGCGACGAGCCGCTCTCCGAGTGTCAGTACCGTATATGCCGCCTTCATACCATCCGGAGAATCCGTAAGGGGTGTAACGCCGCGCAACAGGTGAAGTGCTTGCACGAGTGTCAGCGCGGCCTCCGTACCGTTCGGAAGCCGCACGCGGAGCTGCAACGCTGCTTCTTTCTGCAAGGGGAAAGCCGGAACCTCTGTCGTTTTTTGCGTCGGCAGTTTTGCCGTATCGAGCCGAACCGGCGTGTACAAAAGGCGGCTTGAATCGCACAGCGTTGCCGCCGATGCGCAGCCCGTACCGGATTTCATTAAAACGGCAATCCGCTGCTCAAGCGTCAACTCGAATTCTTTGTTCTGCCGGACAATCAGTTTATGGTATAGCTCTTTAAAGGCAGCCACCAAGTCATCATCATAAAACGGTGTAAGCGGCGGAAGCAGCGCGGAAATCAGCGGTAAAAACGATTCTTCAAGTGGAAAGCGGGGAAGCTCCGCGGGTACGTCCAGCGCAGGCTCATCCGCACGGCGCAGGGATAACGGCACCGGATGTTCGTATTCGGGTTCTGACGGCACTGAAAAAGACGATGCTTTAGTTGCCCTACCCGCCACGCCGGATTGCCTCGCTTTTCTTTGCGCTCCGGCGGTTGAGGCATTATCGGTTGCCGGTGCAGTATTATCCGCCGGTGTAACACCCATTGCGGAATCCGCTGCCGTAGTATCCGCCGGTGATGCGCCCTGCTCCGATACGACGGTTAGAGCCGATTCGGCAGACTTTTCCCGTGCGGCGGGCAGTATTTTTTCCCGCAGTTCGGCGAGATCGATGCCCGCAAGCTGAAAGAGGAGCCGCGGATCGTGGTCGATTTCTTTTGCCAAAATATACAGCACCGCAGCGATGTGTTTACACAGGGAGGCGGAGTCGGGACAGGAGCAATCGCTTTCGATAAGGCTCCAGCGGCGGGGAATAAACCGTATATCCTTTGCCTCAAAGAGCGTTACAAGACGTTCCGTCATCGTACCGCTTCCCAATGCGATGAAGTCGGCGGGATGCTCCGTTAAGATTTTTTCCAATTTTTTTCGATTCGGTTCGGAAATACGGGGAAAGGTGAGCGAAATATAGTACCAGGGGTCATAATGCCCCGCAACACGGGCAGCAACTTTATTACCGGTAATAACGAGGGAATCTACCTTACCGGTATTCGCGTAACTTTTCCCCCGCGACACCCGCCCGTCGCCGTCATAGCTTTCGATCATCCGTAAAAACCATGCGCCCCACGGTGTCATTCCGTACTTACTGCGTGCCATGAACTGATTTTATTAGATCGGCGTATCATTCTGCAAAACCGAACAATACGCCGTGTATTCGCGGAACGGCCGGTTTTATTCCAACGGAGCGAAATAGCCGGTTTCATCTCTGCCCGAACGGGTTAAAAGCCGTACTTCAACTTCAACCGGTAAATAGGCGCGGCCGAAGTCGGTGGGCAATGTCGAGGTATAGCTCAACTGATACGAACCTATGGGTTTGGCGATTAAATCTTCAATAATCGGAGACAGTCCCTGTTCGGCATAGATATACGTACTCGTTCCGCCCGTTTTTGTACAAAGATATGCCAATTCTGCCGGTAATGTCCGCGGCTTTAGATTAACCGCATAAAAACGGATACCGTTGTTGGTCATATATGCGGCAAGATCGTTTAAGCTGTACTGCTTAAAGCTGTCGGAACCGATATCTTCAAACGACAAGAACACGATAGCCCGCTTCGGAGCCGCATTAATAAGCTCCCCGCTCGCAAGCCGCAATGCAAGATCGCAGTTCCATACCGGAGACCATGCCGCCTTTAATTTAAGCGGCTGCGATAAGAGCGCTTCGGGAGAAAACTTCCCTTCCAATACCGGAAGCTGAGATGCCGACACAACGGAAACTTTTCCTTTCCCTTGCATTGACTCGGCAAGCTCTTTTACCACCGTCTTAACCAGCTCAAATTCCTTTTCCGACTGAGGAGATCGCTCAATTACAACAGCAATATCGCAGCCGGTATTGAGGTAGGCGGCGCCTTTTAAAGTAAAATCATTGACTTGCCGGTTCGATTCGGTCAAGAAAAAATTATTCGCCGTTAAACCGACCAGCGGCTGCCCCATCCGGTTTTCTACGCGGACATCGACGGTAACTGTCGGGAACTTATCGGCATAGACGCGGTCGAAGCGGACAAACAAACCGCCCGCCAGTTCGTTGATATGAGAAAAGACTTGAATATTTCCGTTTTTATAATCGGCTAACAAAAGGCTGCCGTTGGCATCGGGAATCGCCGCGGTTACACGGGCAGGTGCATTTCCTAAACTTGCAACGGTATACAAACTCGCTAAGCCGATATCGACCAAGTACACCTTATTGGCACAGGACACCAGCAGATTGTTTTTCCATACCCGCATCGACTCCGCCTGTACAACACTTCCGTCCGGCAGCAGAGTTCTGATATAGTTTCCCGCCGTATCAAACACATAGATAGAGCCTTTTACCGAATCCGCAACGTAGACCAAATCGTCTAGGATTGCGATACCTGCCGGAGCGGTAAAGCCCGGGAATATGCCGCTGCGCTGCCCGAACGTAAAAAGCCCTTCTCCGTCCGGAGAAAACACCACAACGCGGGCGTTACCGAAATCCGTTACAAAAATATTTCCATAAGAATCGTGCGCTAAAAACTGAGGGCCGATACACTGCCCGTCGCCCCTTCCTCTGGTTCCGAACGACTTAATGAATTTTCCGTCTTTGGTAAGCAGCGAAAGCCGATCGGCGGCAAATTCGGAAATGAGCAGGTTCCCGTTTTTAAGCGGTAAAATATCAAAAGGACGGTCGAAGCCCTGCAAAGGGCCGCTCGTCCGGTCAAGCACAATGCCATTAATATCGAAGTGTACCAATTCGTTGGAACCGTAGGCGACTACCCAGAAACTGCCGTCTCCCATTGCCGCAACCGAAAGCGGCTGTCTAAAAAAGACTTCCGTTCCGTGCTTTGATTCAAATACGGCGGTCTCTACATAGCGTACCGATTCCGCAAAATCGGGCTGAGAACTGCGTCGTTCTTTAACAACCTCTATTTTGTTTTTCAAAAGCTGTCCGCCGTATCCGGAAGCGGAAGCCGCCGACCACTGCTCAAGCGCAGCGCCCTCAATACCGGAGCGGTAATAAGCCTGCCCAAGCCAATCCAAGATGAGCGGATCGCCGGGGATATGCGTGAGGGCTTTTTCAAACAGCAGAATCGCTTCGTTAAAAGTTCCGCGATAATACGCCTGCACGCCGCGGCGGAATTCTTCAAATCCGTGGTCTCTGTCGGCGGAGCTTAAACGAGGCTGCAGACTGTTTGTTTGCGCAGTCAGCGCCATACCGCCGCACAATAAAAGCAGCATTAAACCGGCTGTTTGCAATAGTCTCTTTATACGCATGATACTTATCCTTTTTTTAGAGGTTATCCATTCATAATACGCTGCAAATGGCGCTTAATTATTTTATTATCGGGAAGCTGTGCATCCGCTCGTTGGATATATGATCGGGCTTCGGTATCAAAGCCCATCTTATAATATGTCCACGCCAGCGAATCCAAATAAGCGGGATTATCGGGCTGTGCATCGAGCGCCTTTTTGCACAGGATTAAAGCCCGGGTTAAATCTTTTTCAGTATCGGCAAGAATATAGCCAAGTCCATTGAGCGCTGTCGAATTATCCGGATCAAGCTCCAACGCTTTTTCATAAAGGCTCAACGACTTATCGACTTTCTCTTGCTCATACGCCAAATACGCCATCGAGGTATGTACCTGCGGAGAATCGTATCCTGCATCCAAAAGTTTTGAAAGCTCAAATTCCGCCAAACGGACACGGCCTGTTTTTGTATAAATAAAGGCTAAAATAAGCCGGCATTGATATACACGGGCAATATCGGTTCCCGCAGTGATAATCTGCTCCAAATAGACAAGCGCATTATCATATTGTAAAAGGCTCGCATAACAGAGACCGATATAATACGCCAAGTCAAAATTGAGTTCAGTATCTTTAGAAGATATCTTTAAAAATGCGGCGAGCGCTTCCTCATACCGACTTTCTCGATACAACTGTACCCCTTCTTTAAGAATCGTATCCATTTAGTGTCTCCCTCATAGTATGCGTACTCCGCCGGAAGGCTTAACTTTATAGTACAAAGGCTTAAATCCGAAAATACGTTCATAGTCGCCCAGTTTTTCAATATAGGTTTGGATATCATCCGCTCTTAAAATACTGTACGTACATCCGCCGAATCCCCGTCCCGTCAAGCGCGAACAGACAATATCGTTCATATCGGGCGCAACAAATTCCATCGCCCGTTTAACCAGCCAATCCAATTCGGGACAGGAAATTTCAAAGCGGTCGCGCAAGTTTTCTTGAGAGCGCGTTACGATGCGCGAAAACACTACCCAATCGTTTTTCTTTAAAGCGCCGATAGCGTCATCGACACTGATGGATTCACGGATAATATACAGAACCCGCCGGCGTACCGATTCGGGAATGGCAAGCTCTTCAAGATCACTTTCGGCAAGCTTACTGAAATCCTGAGGAATATCCGGCATCTTTTTTACCCGCTCGTAGGCTTCCATGCATTCCTGAATTCTATGGTTCAGCTCCTCACGCGCCAACAGACGGGGCACCCGCGAATCCGTCAAAATGATCCGGTAGTTACTGATGGGAAAGGGATAAATATCGGCTGTCTTCCGCCGATGATTCGTCCGTATGCAGTGTCCCGCCTTTGCATATAATGCGCACAGAATATCCGCGCGGTGAGGATAGGTTTTCAGGTGCTGCACATTTGCATTTTCCAAAATATCGACAAGGTCAGCCTTCGTAAGCCGCGGTGCAAATACCTTCCGTAATGCCATCGCCGTTGCAACCTTGAGCGCATTCGGCGTACCGAGCCCTGCATCCGCCGGTATTTCGGAAAGGATGGTAAAATTGAGCCCTGTCATCTCAATCCCTTGATCCATAAAAGAAAGAATAACAGCTTTTATCGAATTTGCCCAACGATCCTCTTTACGATACCGAAGGTTGGCAGCCGCAACTTTTTTCCGCTCTTTAAGCGACAGAGAAAGGAATCGATAATTAGAATCTTTTCGTTTTGAAACACAAAGATACAGATAATGATCAATTGCCATCGAAAGCGTATTGCCCTGTGCAAACCATGTATGCTCACCTAAAAGGTGAAAGCGTCCAGGAACCGCAACGGTTATTTCCGGCTCGTCTCCATATTCGTCTACATGAAACGGTAGAATCTTCTGCATACTTTCTATAATATCCCTTATATTGAAACAATTCAAGAAAAATGATTAAATTACCTCAAAATTATGTCGGTTATTTCATCTTTTTTAGCGGTTTTATGCTCTGCGGTGCTGCTTTCACTCGGGATACCGAATGAATACCTGCATTTTGGGTCTGCACTGTTCGGTATCATTGCACTGATACCGTTATATGCCGCATTTTGCATCAGCCCGGCACGAAGACGTATTGCGTGGATGTTCGGCGCTCTGATAGCCCTTGTCCACCTGTTCTCCAGTTTTTGGTTGGCGTATTTTGAAAACTTTGCCATTTTTACCCTCGGCGCTTCCACCGCCGCTTATGTGTTCCTCGGCTTCCTTTTCGGACATTGGTTCTATTATGCAATGAAACTACCGCTAGGACTGCGCCCGTTCGCCTTTGCCTGCTTATGGACACTCTGGGAATGGTTTAAGGGAAGCGGCTTTGTCGCCTATCCGTGGGGCGGCCTTTCGATGACCACGCTATCGCTGCGCCCGCTCATTCAAATAGCCGATATTACCGGCGTATGGGGAATCACCTTTCTTGTTGCATTGATTTCCGCGCTTCTTGCGGAAACAATCCGGGCGGCAGCAGGTTTAACCGCCGGTTTTTCAAAGCCGCACGGGAGACCGCTGCTCCGCCCGCTAATCTTTACCGCCGTGCTGTTGCTGCTGATTAACGGATACGGACTTTTCCGTATGTACCAAAAAAGAACACCGCAACAGAACCTCACCCTTGTATTGGTGCAGCAAAATACCGACCCGTGGGTTTCCGGCCTCGATTCGTTTTTTGACAATCTGCATAACACCCAAGAACTCACCGAAAAGGCAATTACCGAATCACCGGTTAAACCGGATCTTATCGTATGGAACGAAAGCAGTCTTGCATACGGCTACGACCAATTTCAAGATTATTATAGGCGGCTTCCCTTTAAAGAGTCCTTCACCGATTTTTTGCAGCGGATGGATATTCCGATTTTAACGGGTTCTCCGCTGTTACTGGATGCCGAACGCGGAAAATACTCGAATTCCGTCTATCTTATTGCGCCTGACGGAACGGTGCTCGACACTTATTCAAAGATACAGCTGATCTGCTTTGCGGAATATATTCCCTTTATTGACCATCCGTTTGTGCAGCGTTTTTTTGACTCACTAGTCGGTTTTTCATCGGGATGGGCGCCGGGAACGGAATATAAAGCGATGACGTTTACCGCGCAAAACAGAAATTATGTCCGGTTCGCTGCGCCCATCTGTTTTGAGGATGCCTTTCCGACACTCTGTGCCGATTTGCACAATCAGAAAAGCAATATCTTAATTAACCTGACCAATGATTCATGGTCAAAAACGGCGAGCGCGGAATATCAGCATTTTGCCGTCGCCTATTTCCGTGCAATTGAACTGCGAACGCCGCTTGTCCGCTCTACCAACGGCGGCTATACCTGCGTTGTCGATCCTGTCGGAAATATTACCGCAAGCCTTCCGCTCTTTACCGCAGATTCTCTGAGCGTTTCCGTACCGATCTATCCGTACCGCCGGACTTTTTATGCACAATGGAAGGACTGGCTACCCGCGCTTTTCTTAGTAATTGCGCTTATCTCAGCAGTAGCATACCGGTTCAGCCCCGCGTTTTGCAAAAAAGCGGTTGTGTATATGGAACATCCGCTCGCATGGCTCTCTCCCGCCGAACGAAGAAAGCGGCAACGGAAACAGCTCTGGAAAAAAACGTGGTTTAGGAAGCAGCGGAAAACGGACGCATTACAGGCTCTTCACTCCCGCACTTTCTCATTTTTAATCCATAATTAAGAATTATCACCCATTACCCATCAGCTAAGTGCTTCTCCCCGTGACTGTTCAAGCTGTTTCAGAACCGCCGGATCAAGTTTAACGGAAAGATTTTTTTCGTTTGACGGGAGCACGGTTCCTTTCGGTGCGTTCTTCGCCCTCCGCAAATCCTTCACTGCAGTGTAGTAGAGATCGGCTTGCCCGTTCCGGCGCGCCTTTGAATAAAATACGGCGAGGTTCCCTGCGGCAATCAGCACCGGCAGCGGAACGGTCTTTCCGTTTCTGTTTTTGATAAAGACATAGCCGCCGGAATAGTCCCGCACATGGAGCCATATATCCTTGCCCCGCACGTGATGCCGCAGCAGCTCATCGTTTTCGGCGGCTGTCCTGCCGACATACAGAATCCATCCGTCATGGTAGAACGTAAGTCCCGGCCGCTCTTTTTCTTGAGCCGCCTGTTTCCGCTGCACGGGTATCTTCCGCTTGTGCAGCACCTTTTCGATAAGGTAAGGATTTTCTTCACCCCGCAGCTTTGCAAGTTCTTCGTTAAGCGCGGCGAGCGTCTGCTTGGAGGCTTCGATGTCATCGGTGAGCGCCTCAAGCCCCGAAACCGCTTTTTTATACCGCGCATAGTATCCGGCGGCATTTTCCTGCGCGGTTTTTCTCGGGTCGAGAGCGATGCGGATAATCCGGTTGTCCGCCGCATAATCTTCAAGCTCGACAGAAGAGGAGTCTTGCGGAATCCGGTAGAGATTTGCCAGCAATAAATCGCCTTGATGTTTCAGCGTATCAGCCTGCAAAAACGAATGCTTTTTCGCTTCGAGTTTTTCCAGCGCACGGAAAATCTTCTCTATTTTAAGGCCGTAAAAACGCTCCGCTTCCGCACGTAAGGCTTCGAGCGAAAGCACAGGCGCCTGCCGCGCGTACCATTCGTCAATCGCTTCGTTAAAGGTCTTGGACGCATCATAGCTGCGGATGGTGTAGGTTTTTACCGGTTTGTCAGCGGCAGGAGAAGATACGACAGCAGACGTGTTTTTTGCATTCGATGCGGAAGATACAGCAGCGGATGCGCTTTCTGCAACGGCTTTTGATTCGCTGCCTGCCGCAGCACTCGGCTCATTTCCAAAAGTCTGCGCCGCAGCGGCTTCGGATTCTCCCGGTAGAGGCTGCCACGGCTCTCCGCTCACTTCATGACGGGAAGGGCGACGGTAAAAGGCATCGACGATAATGCCGTTATCGACAAGCAGCATATTCGCCGCTCCGCTCCACAACCGAATATAGAGGTAGAGCGTATCTGAAGCGGTCTCCAACGAAAGCCTGACAATGCGATCGTTGTTCAGCTGGACAGCCTCGGTAATCTTGGCGCCGCGGAGACGGGAACGGAGCAGCTCCATAAAACGGAGCGGCTTGTCGAACTTAGGAATCTTCCGCGTAGTTTCATGCAAGCGGCATGCCCCCGGTTCAAGACAGATGACTAAACTCATCGGGCGGGTCTTATAGAGGTGCAGCACCATCACTGAATAGGATGACTGTACCACCTTTTGTATGTATGAGCCTTCCAAATCGAGCTCTTCCAGTATCTTATCGATTTCAGCGCAATTAAGCGACATCTACACCTCCAGTCACAGGGCAAACGCATCAGATGCTTTTTGGATATCCCCGCAGAATCACGAGGCTGTTCAACCAGAGTTTCGCCGCTTTGCGTCTCAAATGGTCTCACAGCCTCGTGATTCTGCGATTTTTATCTATTTGTCTGATGCGTTTGCCCTTATCTCAAAAATAATCTGATCGAAATTTTATTTCTTTAAAATGCAACAGATGAACAAAGTGTGAACTTTTGAAGCTGTTGCATTCGTGCGCGAATGCGCACATATAATCTGCGATATTTGCCGAATGGCAAACTCGCGGTTAAGGTGAGCGGCGTCATTTTAGACGCTCACCTTATGCCTTCGAAATTTCGATCAGGAGGAAGGCATTTCGATGATGTTGTCGGCGAGGTACTCGGCTTCATCGCGGTCATGGGTAACGTAGATTGCCGTGTACCGCATTTCGGCTTGGTGCTTTTTGAGCTCTTCGCGGAGTTTAAGCCGCAGCGGAGCGTCGAGGGCGGAAAGCGGTTCGTCAAACAAAACCACGAGCGGGTTTACCGCAAGCGTCCGCGCAAGGGCGACGCGCTGCCGCTCCCCGCCGGAAAGCCCTTCAATCCGTCTTTTTTCCATACCGGTCAGCCCGAAACGTTCAAGCCATTCCGCAGCAGCCCGCCTGCTTTCCCTTTTGGATATCCCTTGCGAAACGAGGCCGTACCCGATATTGTCCTCGACGCTTAAATGAGGGAATAACGCATAGTCCTGAAAGACCATACCAACGCTGCGGTTTTTGACCGGCTCATCGGTAATATCGTGTCCGTTTAAAAAGACGTTTCCCGAATCGGCGGGCAATAAACCTGCGATCATTTTAAGCACGGTTGACTTACCGCAACCCGACGAACCGAGCAGCGCAAGCGTCCCTGCCTTTTCCACCGAACAGGAAAGACTGATAGTCTTTGTCGGCATCCGCTTCGTCAAACAGACAAGCCGGAGAAATGCCTCACTTTCATCATTTGCTCTATTTATCGGAAAACCCATCGAATCATCTTTCATATACGCTCCCTACCATACGCACTTTTGATACACAGGGCAACCGCACTTTAATCTTTCCAAGCGGTTGTCTTCCTTACGTTCAAAATTTTAAATAAAATTTTGAACGCTTTTTTCCACAGAAGGACAAACGCATCAGACAGGTTGATATAAATCGCAAAATAAAGAGGCCGTGAGACCATTTGAACCGCGAAGAGGTTCAACTCTGGTTGAACGGCCTCTTTATTTTGCGGGACAATATGAACACTGTACTTCCTTGTACAGTGTTCATAACAAGTTTTTCTAACGAAAAACTTGCTGCTGATTAGTGTCACCGCCATCCGTGGCGGACATGACAAAACGTCTAATGCATTTGTCCGCGCTCCCTCACCGTGTCCTGAATATAAAAGAGCGAGCCCGTCAGCACGGCAAGAATCACCGCGATACCGGCGCTTTCGGTGAACCGGTACGAACCGGCAAAACGGAACAGCATCAGCGCGAGGTTTTCAAAGTTCGGAATGTGCAGCAGAAGCGGCAGCGATGCGTCTCCCGCACTGATTGCAAACACACAGCACAGCGCAGATATAATACCGGTTTTGCATAACGGTAGAAATACCCGAAAAAATGCATCCGTGCGGGTAGAGGACAAAAGACGGGCGGCGTCGAGTACCGAACGGGGAATTTTTGCGAGGCCGGTCTCTATTTGCATCCACGCAAAGGGCCACGCAAGCGAACTTTGCACAATAACCAGCAACAGCAGCGACGGCATGGTATCAAGCTTCAACCACCCCGCTCCCAATACAATAGAAGAAACTGCAAAAGGAATGAGCGGTAGGCTTTTATACCACTTCCGATTCGATTGAAACGCTGCATACGCGAAAAAAAGCGCAGCCGTTACAGAAAGTACGGCAGTACCGATCCCCGTCTGCATGGTGTGCCGTACCGCGCTCCAAAAGTGAGGCCGCTGTAAAAGCTGCCGCCATGCATCAACGGTTATCGTGAGCGGCGCCTTAGGACTCGACAGGGAGTACCACACTAGAGAACCGAGCGGAAACAGTAAACAAAAACAGATAACACAGATAAGCACGGCAAAAAAGATCTGTTCCGCTGCGCCGCCGATGTTCAACCGGCTGCGGGCGTATTGGGTGTTTTCAGCATGATCGGGTGTTCTGCTCCTTAAATAAGCGTACAGCCCTACTGCAGCCGCTGCGATACCGGTTTCCACCAGCGCAATATGCGCCGCAGTACTCGCGTGTATATCTCTGCGGATGGTTTGATACAACTCAACCTCCAGCGTTGTTACGCCGAGACCGCCCAGCAACAGAATAATCACAAAGCTGAAAAAACAATATAAAAAGATAATAACGAACGAAGCACACAGCGGCGCCTTTAATGCTGGAAAGATAACCGTTCTAAAAATGCGCAGCGGCGAGGCTCCGAGCAAAAGAGCGGCTTGTTCGGTTTCCTCAGGGAGTTGTTCCCATGCGGCGGATACGGTACGCATCGTGATGGGGAAATTATAAAAGGTGTGTACAAGCACAATGCCGCCCGTCGAATAAAGGAAGGTACCGATTGAAAGCTGTCCTGCCGAAAGCGCCGCAAGCAGTTTGTTCAGTAAACCGTTTTTTCCGAAAAAGAGGATAAACGCGAGCGCGATAACCACCGGCGGCACGCTCAAGGGTATCGCCGAAAGAGAGAGCAACAACTTTCGTCCGAAGAACCTCCGGCGGGCGCAAAAAAACGCCGCACAGAGGCCGATACCGCTTGCCCCTGCCGCAGAGAGAAACGCTTGCATCACGGTAAAGCGGGCAGCCTTCCATAAAGGCCGAAAGGCCGCTGCAGAAGCGCCCCCGCCGAAAGCCGGAAAAACGGCAGCTCCGAGCGGTACGAAAAAAGCAATCAGTACCGCACCGAATAACACCCCGCCGCCTACTACAAAAGCATTTTGCAGTAGTGTCCGCTTCGCAGCGTATCGATTAATTGAAACCATACAATTCTGCGATAAAAATACGAAAATACGGTTATTTTTCCAATACTGAAATAATAGCGTCTACCGCCGTTTCCGCCTCGGTCCCGGAAATCGTCAGCGATTTTTTCGGTATCGGGACGGTTTTAAATGATTCGGGAAGCTGCACCGCGGTATTTGCCGGATACATCCACTGCGTTTCGGGCAACACTTCCTGCGCTTTTTCGGTCAGCATAAAATCGATAAAAGCGTGAGCCGCTGCTCTATGAGGCGCATTTTTAACGACGCCCATTCCCTCAAGCGCAATCATATTCCCCTCGGCAAACGTCAATGCCTGATACCGATCGGTTTTATCATACCGGATGTGATAAGCCATACTGGTGGTATAGCTGACTGCAAGCGGAGCCTCCCCCGCCGTAAACAGCCCGTATCCGGCACTCCACGAATGGCTCATCGTCAGGATGGAAGGCATCAGTCTTTTCCAGTACGAAAGATAATCGTTCCCGTAAACAGCCTTTGTCCATGCGGCAAAACCTAAGCCGGGAGCGCTCGTGCGGGGATCCATGATAACCAAGGATTTTGCATATTCTGGTTTTGTTAAATCTTCCAGCGACTGAGGAGCAGGCACCTTTGATTGAGTGTCATACATAACCGCAAAATAGCCCCAATCATACGGGGTGAGTAGTTGATCATCAGTCATTATAACGTGTTGCGGAACAACTTTATCCAAATTCGGAGAGGTATACGGTTCCAGAACGCCTGCACTGCGCGTCTTATCGACAAGAAACGCATTGATACCGAGCAGCACATCGGCACGCGGATTCTTTTTTTCGGCCATCGCTTTCGATAGGACGGAACCAGAATCCTCGCAGATCACATAATTGACGGTGTAGCCCGTTTGCTCTTTGAAGCGTTTGGCAATTTCGGCGCCCGGTCCCCATTCAGAAGCAAAAGAGTCATAGGTATAGACTACAACGATTTTTTCCGCAGTATCTTGTTTTCCGCCTGCAAAAGCGGTTGAAGGCAGTATGATTGAACATACGATAAACAAAAAGAAATAAAGACGTAACTTCATTATTCCCTCCGCCGGCATTATCCGGATCAGGTGTAAGGCATCCGTACGGATGCCTTGTTCGGGTATGCTCTCAGCACGGAACGAATAGCTTCGATTGGGAACCTCTAAAAAGCCGATGAGGTTCTTAGAGGATCCTGTCCATTGTTCCGGCACCCCAAGTTTGCGTATCCTAGTATATTCGCAAAAAAAGTGCAAGCGATTTATCAGCTTTTGAAAATATAGAATCACATAACTGTTATTCATGTATATTACATCTAAAGTAATGATCTTCAATCTTTATCACATCGACAATTCTTTCATATCTGAATGCTTTTTGAAATTCACTGTACATCTTTTTATCCATATATGTATCTGCAGATGAATGATACAACATATCTAAATTATTATGTTTATCATAAATGATAACGCTGTATGTATCTAAAAATCCCGGATTCCATATAATTCCGACATAATTATTAAATACCCGGATATTTTTATTTTCTACATTGTTTGTGATATAACTATCAAGTTCATTTTTGTATCTTTTGAATTCTATTTTTAAGGCAATTTTTTCAGATAGCTGATTTTTCTCAATCAAAAAACCGAATAAAAGAGAACACATAATCGGCGTTAAAAAAAACAATTGTTTTATTGCTTTTGTTTTTATCGTTTTTGTGATCACAAATAAAATATTTAAAATGATACTTAATATACATACACACGCGTATATAATAGCTCCGATAAAACTGAGACTCCTCAATAGATAAAAAGAGGATAATGATAAAAAGATTAGGCTTATATTTGATACGATCACAATTATTCTGAAATATAACGTACTCTTTTCATTTTTCAAAACTAAAAACGGAATATAAATATACATGAGCAATAAAAAAAATAGCATACCCCACATATCTCCTCTCACAGCTTTTTGCCTTAATTGTTTTCGCCTTTTAAAGCTTTACCGTCCCTTTTATATACTGATCTTTCCCATCACGACAAACTTCCTTGCCCCTGTCGCAGACGGGACGTTATTCGGATTACCGCAGAGCGCTTCGTTTGCGAGTATGGCGAAGGCACACGCTTCTTTGGAATCGCTGTTTTTACCGATATCCTCATTGGTCAGCACGGAACATTCAGGCAGCAGCTGCCGCAGATGATCTAAGATGACGGGATTTCTGCAGCCGCCTCCGCCGACTATCAGCTTTTGCGGCATCGGCAATCCGAATGTGTTAAGCGAATACGCAATTGAATACGCAGTGTAATAGGTTGCCGTTCTTACAATTGTTTCCGGCGGCAACTGCAATGATGTACCTTTGTCATACAACGCTTGTGTAAACGCTTCGGAATAATGTTCTCTGCCGGTGGTCTTAGGCGGTTTTAATTGCAAATAAGGATCTGTTTTAAGAAAATCGAATAAGGTTGAATCGACGGCACCGGCTGCGGCACATTTGCCGTCTTCGTCATAATTTTGCGTACCGCCGGTAATAAGCCGCATCAAACCGTCTATCAGCATATTGCCCGGGCCGGTATCAAAGGCGATAATGCCGTTCATATCGGCATCGGCAGGCAAAAGCGTGATATTGCCGATACCGCCGATATTCTGCAAGCCGATTACCGTACCTGGTTCCCGGTATAATAGATATTCGGTAAACGGAACAAGCGGCGCCCCAGACCCGCCCGCCGCGACATCCCGAACGCGGAAATCGGCAACGGTAACGCATCCGGTTCTTTCCGCAATAACCGCCGCTTCGCCGATTTGCAGTGTGCTTTTAATATTCTTACCGAAGTAGCACCGTTCATTCGGTGCATGAAAGACCGTATGTCCATGCGAACCGATAAAATCAACCGTACTGATATCGACTTTCGCCTTTTTGCATACGGCAAAGCATGCATCTGCTGACAGCTCTCCAAGATAAACATTCATCGCGCTTAATTCTTCGCTGCCGCCGAAAGAACCGGAAGCAAGCGTCAACAGCCGCTCCCGTACTTCTTGCGGATAAGGCACGGTTAGAAAAGCACGCTCCGCAATGCGAGTATCGATACCGCAGCCGGTAATAGTCAGCAGCACCGCATCGATACCGTCAACAGACGTCCCGCTCATAAGTCCAATCGCCGTTTTTTCTTTTTTTCGTTTATAGAATCCAAATACTTCATATATTGTTCCCGAGGACAACCGTGTTTAAATATTCTAAGCGGTTGTATTCCTTTTGTGCAAAATTTTATCCAAAATTTTGCACACTTTATCTAAGAAGAAGGGGGAAACGCATCAGACCAGCATATAAAAATCGCAGAATAAGTGAGGTTGCGAGACCATTTGAACCATCTTCAACTGTTGTACATCCGTGTACATCAGTTGAAGGCGAGTTTTGCCTATAGACAAAACATCGCTACTGTATGGAACCACTGCCATCCTTGGCAGTTCTGGTTGAACAACCTTACTTATTCTGCGAGGCTATCAACAAAGTGTCTGATGCGTTTTCCCTCAGTTACTCACGCCCTTTTTGGAAGAATTTTAAAAACGGCTTTTTCTGTTTTTTTCGGTATCCGTTTTTTGTATTAAATGCTTGACGTTTTCCATTACCTTGCTCACAATCGGCTGCTCGGATAGATCAACCAAAAAGAATGACAAGGTACCGGTAACCGAGAACACCGGCATACATACGATATGCGTATCTTGCTGTACAGCGGTACGAGTATGCGCAGCATTCTGAATCGCTTCCTTGATGCTAATACCAGGCGCAATATCGGAAAGCGCATCTCCTTGTTTACATCCCGTTTTCTCCTGCGCTTTAGCAGAAAAATTAAGGATACTGCCGGTCAGACTTACCACCAAAAGCGGACGGTCGATTATCAACAAAAGTTCATCAACAAGACCGTTTAACCCGGCAATCTTTAAGCTTTTTTGTGCGGTAATTTGATATGCATCGTTAAGAGACTCTTGCAGCGTAACGCCTAAGTTGCCCAATTTTTTTGCACGAGAATCCGACAATACGCCGTTCAGCTGAATAGCTTTTGCAACCATTAAAAAGTCGTTTTCTTTTCTCTTTGCATAGACAGACATTGCAATTAATAGGCAAAGTTCCAACCCTGCTCCGATAAATCCGAAAAACAGCACGAGCTCCGAATCACTTTTAAGAGAACTCTGCATTCCGACTTTATATCCCCAAATTGCAGTTGCTAATATAAGTGCAAATGAAAAAAATATTGCACCGATCAATTTCTTTTTTCCAATAATAATCATGAACACATCCCTATTATTTAGATATTTCTGAATTCCGTAATCTTTTCGAGGCTGCCGAAAACAAAGAGTTTATCGCCTGTTTGCAATTCAAGATTATCATCCGGTTCATACATCGCTTCGCGGTTCAAAGGATTACCGACCGTATCGATATCGAGTTCAAGGCGGACAACCGTGATTAAGGTTATATTGAATTTTTCTTTGAGCGCAACTTGCGAGAGTGTTTTCCCAATAAAGAACTTCGGCACCTTTACCTCACAGATTCCATATCCTTCGACAACGGAAAGCGAATTAAGCGCTTCAGGGTTAATCAATTCGTTTGCAATACGGGAAGCAGATTCTTCTTCAATCTTTAATACTCTACTTGCTCCTACCCGCTTCAATACAATCGCATGTAACGGAGAAACGGCCCGCGCTACGATATAGGGAATTTCCCGTTCCTTCAGCAATGTTGTTGTTAGGATGCTTGCTTCCTTATTATCGCCGATTGCAACAATCGCAACATCGATATCGTCGAGCGGAGCTTTTCTGAGTGCATTTTCGTCGGTAGTGTCGATCACCATTGCCGCCGGAACAATTTTTTTTACCCGATCGACCGCCTGTGCGTCATGATCAAATGCCACGACCGAACCGCCTCCCTCCGCCAGCATTTCACAGATCCGAATACCGAATTCACCTAATCCGATAACCGCAAAATTTTGTTGTACATCCATCGTATTCTCCTTTTAGGGAATCTCTAAAAACTTCAGTTTTTTAGAGATTTTCCTTAGATTTAATTTGCGATGTATTTTTTATAAATTATTACAGTATAAAAATTTATAAAAAATACTCGTCGGGCATCTCTAAAAATCTAACCGAGTTTTTAGAGATGCCCTCTACATCAATGGTGCAAGAGCTTTAAGCACAATGCCGGAAGCTTTAACCGTCCATTTTTCATGCCGGACAGTTTCAGCCGTTACTGCGCGACACTGTTTTAATACGGATTGGTAATCCGTTTCAATATCTTCGATACAGTCAACACCGTATAAATACGTAGCGCATTCAAAATGATGATATAAACTTCGGTAATCCAAATTGATGGTACCGACAACGGCTTCCCGGTCATCACACACAAAAACTTTTGCATGAACAAAGCCCGGTGTATATTCATAAATCTGCACTCCCGAAGCCAACAAAGAAGCATAATGTGTTTTTGCCAATGCATAAGGAGCTTTCTTATCGGGTATACCCGGCAAAATCAGCTTAACATCCACACCGCGCTCTGCTGCAAACTTCAACATCGTTTCCATTTCCCCGTCCAAAATGAGATAGGGCGACATAATATGTACATACCGGTGCGCTCTGTTCAGAATATCCATATACACACTCTCACCGACTTTGTTCTCATCAGCAGGACTGTCGCCGTACGGAATAACAAAACCGGCAGCGGAAACCGGCAAGGCTTTGACGGGAACATTCAAATATTCATTAAAATTCCATTCTTTTTCGTGCAGGTTCCACAACTGCAAAAACATCAATGTAAAACTCTTAACCGCAGCACCTTGCAGCATAACGGCAGCATCTTTCCAATATCCGTATTTATTCACAACATTGATATACTCATCCGCTAAATTCACGCCGCCGTTAAACGCAACCCTTCCGTCAATAACCAGAATTTTACGGTGATCCCGATAATTATAGCGTGTTGAAAGAAAAGGAGTAAGCCGCCCGAATATCTTGCATTTAATCCCCAACTTTTTCAGACGCTCAGGATAGTCATGCGGTAACGTAGAAAATTCGCAGGTTCCGTCATACATGATTCGAACATCTACACCCTCTTTTGCCTTTTGCGCCAATATTTCCAACACGCTTCCCCACATCACCCCTTCTTCTATAATAAAATATTCCAAAAAGATAAAATGCTTTGCCAGTTTCAGTTGAACAAGCATTTCTTTCCATTTAGCTTTGCCGGAGGAAAAATACGTTACCTCAGTTTGATTAAACACGGGATGGCACCCGGTATGGCGCAGATAATGAGCGAGCGCCGCTGCGCCCTTATCTTGTAGCGAAAGAGCATCGGCAACCTGCGGATCTTGCAGGATACTGTCATGCGTCAATGCAAAAAGATGATTAAGACGTTTCCGTGCAAGACGGTTGCCCAGATCGCTTTGAGTATACCAAAACAATAAAGCACCGAATGCCGGCAGCAACATAATGATCACCAGCCACGTAATTTTTGCAGTAGGGTCAATATCCGAATTAAGTAAATACAGCACCATAACGAGGGTAAACAAAGACTCTACGATAGAATAGTAAGGGAATATTTCTTTAAACCGATAGGGAATGCTCAACAAGATAAACGCCTGCAAACCTAACAAGACAAGGAACACCCCCAACCGGCTAAACAGCGCGCGTACAAGCCCCTTACGGCCTTTTTTGAGTAAATATAATCCTTTGCGTTTTCTCCGTTTTTTCCCTTTCGTATTATCCTCGCTTATGGGAACTGTATCCGATTAAGCACAAAATGTAAACGCGAGGATAATCAACATACCCCGCTGCAGAGCACCTGCATATTAAACTCTCCGCAAAAATCAAACTATACATGATTGAGCAAATATGTTATAATAGGCTTACAAATTAAATCTAAGGAGTATATTATGAAAAAACACTATGCTATAGCGTTTTTATTTTGTTGTATCGCCGCGATGCTCTGTGCAGGCGGCAAAAAGGAGCCGTCCACGGCGGTTCAGACGGAATCGGCCGGCAATTCATCCGCTCAAGCAGCTTATACTGTAAAAGTAGTTGTGCCCGCTAATGCTCCGGCAATTTGTATTGCAAAAATGGCGGTTGACAACACCGCTGTTGCCGACGGCGCGGTTACGGAATATGAAGTGTTGCAAGCACCCGATATGCTGCAAGCACGGCTGCTTTCCGGGGAAGCGGATATCGCTATCGTCCCTTCAAACCTCTCCGCTATTTTATACGCAAAAGGTACCGGTGTCCGACTTGCAGGAGCTGTTGTTTGGGGAATTCTCTACGGACTTACCTCGGAATCGGTCAATTCTATCGAAGATTTAAGAGGAAAAACAATTATCACTTTCGGAAGAGGTCTTACTCCGGATGTCACGGTACGGGAGCTTTTAAATGCCTACGGACTTACTCCCGATAAGGACGTAACCTTTAACTATGTACAGTCCGGGCAAGAAGCGGCAGCTGCTTTTATCAGCGGAAAAGGCTCTTTTGTTATTTTACCTGAGCCGATGGTTAGCATGGTATTAACTAAAAAACCCGGAACAAAGGTATTCCTCGACGTACAGAACGCTTGGAAAGAAAAACTCGGCGGCGACAGCTCCTATCCGCAGGCGGTTGTGGTCGTGCAAAAAAGCCTTATCGAAAATCATCCCGATTACGCTGCTCGCTTCTTAGCTCAACTGGAACAATCGATTAACTGGGCAAAAGAAAACCCCAAGCAAGCGGGCGAAGCAACCGCAAAGCTGCAAAAAGGTATTCAAGCGCCGCTTATTGCAAAAGGAATAGGCCGGATGAATATGCAGTTTGTGAACGCCGAACAAACCCGTCCTGCTCTTGAGAGATATTTTTCCATTCTATATAAGGCTGATCCGAAATTTATCGGCGGAGCTATGCCTCAGGATGATTTCTACTACACCACAGCAAAATAGCGATACGGGCCGCGGCAACGGTAAGAACCGAACTCGGACAGTATACCGGCTCTGCGGCCTCGCCGTGGGACTGGGACTATGGCAGTTGACAGCCATGCTGATAGCACAGCCGCTCATTGTACCGAGACTCGAAGCCATTGCTGCCGCTACGGCCGATATCCTTACTAAAGAAGATTTCTTTTTAACCGTTGCTGCAACGCTTTTACGTATTGCGGCAACGATCGCTATAGATACCGTTATTGCTTTTTTACTGGGGATTGCAGCCGGCGTGTCCGCGCGAATCGAAGCAGCGCTCAGCCCTTTTGAAACTGCCATGCGTGCCGTCCCGACAATGGGTGTCCTGCTCCTCTCGCTGATATGGTTTAATTCCGAGATCACCCCTATTTTTGTTGCAAGTCTTATCGCGCTGCCGCTGCTGTACCGCGGCGTGGTAAACGGCGTTAAAAACATCGACATTCGTCTTATCCAAATGTCTACCGGTTTCCAAGTCTCCTTCGTGCGCAAACTCAAACAGCTGTACATTCCTTCCATTAGGCCGTTTACACTCACCGCATATTCCGCAACGCTGGGGTTGTTGGTAAAGGTTATGGTTACTGCCGAAGTACTCAGCCAGCCACGGCGAGGCATCGGTACGGAGTTCCAGATTGCGCGTGCTCAGTTGGATACCGCAACGATTTTCGGGTGGGGAATCATTGTGATCGTCTTTGCCGCTCTTATGGAGCAGGCAGCAAAACGTATCCTTTCATATAATAAAGCCCGTAAAGCGATGCAGACAGCGGATATCGCTTTCTCCGATACGCCTGTCGACACCGAAGAATACTCCGATACTGATGTATATGCAGATATCGGCAAACAAGCTGCCGAAATACATATTGACCGTATCTCTTTTAATTTTGAATCGGTACCGGTGTTTCAATCTTTTTCACTTGAGGTTAAACCTGCGCGGATAAATTATATCCTCGGGCGCTCCGGCAGAGGCAAAACAACGCTGCTTTTTTTAATTGCAGGTTTTCTGCATCCTCAACGCGGAACGATACGCATATTGCCGTCCAATGCGAAAATCGGTTTTGCCTATCAAGACCTACGGCTTATCCCACACCTCACCGCAGAACAGAATATCCGCTATATACTGCCGCCGGATTACGGAACAGAAAAGGCAAAGCGTATTGCACGGCAATATTTACAGATGTTCGGCTTACAAGGGTTTGAGCATTTTCTACCGGCGGAGCTTTCCGGCGGTATGCAGCGGCGGGTCAGTTTAGCCCGTGCACTCGCCTACCCTTCGGAAATTTTGCTCCTCGACGAGGCCTTTGACTCCCTCGATCCCGAAACAAAAAAGGCAGCGGCGAGAGTGTTTTCCCGTATTGTTCGGCAGCAACGGCGGACAGTCCTATGTGTAACGCACGACCCGGTATTCACACAGCTTATCGAAGGCATTACGCTGGATGTTCCCAACGGTCATTGATAAACGCTACCACTTCACTTCTCTTAGACTAAAGCAAAAGGCCGTATCAAGTTCAAACTTTACCCGATCGAAATAGCGCCGTACGGATATTCGACGGTATCGCTGCCTTCCTTTTTTCCGGCAGCAGTGAGAATGGTAAGCGGCCCTCCCCTGCCGATAAACATGAGGAAGATCAATATCAGTTTACCGGCAATGCTGAACTGCGCCGTGATACCGGTAGAAAGTCCTACGGTTGCAAAAGCGGAAACCGTTTCAAAGGCCATGGGTAAAAACGGCAGCGATTCGGTTACCGTCAATACAAATATGGCAGCGGACACAATCGTCAAACCGAAACCGAGGATAAGAAAAGCTTTTTTTACCTGCTCATCGGGTATCGACATTTTTTTGATGATGACTGTTCGATCGTTTTTTAAGAACGAGCGGAAAAATGCAAAAACCACTGCAACGGTGTTCAACTTAATACCGCCCGCCGTACTGCCCGAAGCGCCGCCGACAAACATCACAAAAATCATCATCAGCAACGTTGCATTAGTCAGCGAAGCAAAGGACACCGTTGAAAAGCCAGCCGTCCGCAGCGTAACCGCTTGGAAGAAGGCACCGAGATATTGCTCATGCAGAGAGAAATCCTTCATTGCATGGGTATGTTCCAACAAATAAAACGCTGCAAAAGAGATAAAGAGCGCACCCGCGGTCATTACCAGCACGATCTGCGTATTGAGCGGAAGAAAAAATGTTGTCTTTTTCTTCTTAAACACATTTTGTGTTTCGGTTTTTATTTTGCGTACCGTATCGTACATAACTGCAAAGCCGATACCGCCGAGGATAATCGTAAAACTGATTGTTAAACTGATAATGGGATCACCGGTAAAAGATTCGAGATTATTCGGGAAGAGTGCAAAACCGGCATTACAAAATGCCGATACCGCATGGAACGCTGCAAAACCGAGTGTCTCGACCGATACTCCCATCGTACGGGAAAATCCGAGGTACAAAAATCCGGCGCTGATTGCTTCAACCAAAAATGTAGAACCCACGATAACGCGAAGTGCTTTAAACAATCCCGACATATCATCTTCGCTCACCATATACGAAACGGTTAATTTTTCTGCTATAGACAGTTTACGTCTAAAAGCAAGCATCCCGAAAAACGAAAACACCATAATACCGAGTCCGCCAATCTGAATAAGCAAAATAAGGATAACCTTGCCGACCGTTGTCAATTCCGTTGCGACATTGATAATGCTCAAACCGGTAACGCAGACTGCAGAGGTAGCGGTAAATAACGCCGTCAAAAAATCCAAGTGGTCGGTACCGGGAGTCGCAGCCGGAAGCATCAGCAAAAAAGTTCCGGTAATGATGACCATAAAAAACGAAACGAGCAAAGTTCCTGCAGGGTTCAGCATCACTCGTTCAGTGCCTCCCGCAGTGTCCGCAGTATTTTTGATGATCTTACCGAACAGGAAAATATTTTTTATAAGCGCAAACATTAGAATCAGTTCCGGCGATGAAGGAATAAAACCGATCTTTATTTTAAAAAAGATAAAGGCGGCACAAAAAAGGACGGTGCTTACACAGAGTGCCGCATGTTTTTGAAAATATTGCTGAAAGTATTTTTCATGCCGCATCGGCAAAAACGTTTCTGCAATAATAAGAAGCAAGATCACAGCATCAAGTGTGTGGATAACGATAGTAGCGGCGAGGGAAGCATAGAACTGCTGCAGAAACAACAGCGCTAAACTAAGTATAAAGGCAACGCCTGAAAGATTTGCACGGAGTTTGGTTACTATGGTATTCATATCAGTCCAATCCTTTTTTCTATTTTCTAAATGCTTTCACTTTTTCCGCAAAGTCGCGCAGCGCGGCAGAAACGCGCACGGTAACATCCGCCGTATTCATACCGCTCAAGAGCTCGATACCTTCATCGATATTGCTGACCGCCCATATTCTAAACCGCTTTTCGGCGATAGCGTTGATGACGCGCTCCGGCAAAAAGAGATTGTTCTTATTACCCTGAGGAATCATCACACCTTGCGTGCCGGTAAGCCCGAGAATCGCGCAGGTGTCGAAAAAGCCGGTTATCTTTTCCGAAATACCGCCCACCGGCTGCACCATACCGAGTTGATTCAAACTGCCGGTTACCGCGATATCCTGCCTGAGCGGGATGCCCCCGATTGCGGAAAGCAGCGTGAAAAGCTCGGCGCAGGAAGCGGAGTCTCCGTCGATCATACCGTAGGATTGTTCAAAGCAGATTGCAGCGGAAATCGACAGCGGAAAATCAGGCGCGTATTTTTGCCGGAGAATCGAGCTGATGATGAGGTGCGCCTTATCGTAAATTTCGCCGGAAAGCCCCGCCTCCCGCTCGATATTGATAATACCGGCAGTACCCGGAGAGGCTTGCGCGGTAACGCTCACCGGTATGCCGAAGGTATGGAAGCCGCGCTCCTCTACGGCAAGCCCGTTGATTTTTCCCACTGCGGCGCCGGAGGTGTCGATTAAAATTTCTTTGAGCTGCACCATCTCGGCAAATTTTTCTTCGGGTAAGGCTGCAAGGTAATGCCGCCGCTCGATTGTTTTGGTAATGATCTCATCGGTGATAAGCTCGCACGATTGCTGCTTCGCCGTATAATTCGCCTCCGCAACAAAATCCGCAATCTTCGTAAACTGAGCGGAAATCAAATGCCGACTCTCCGAAAGTTCAACCGCATAGGCAAGCAACTTCGCATACCCCGAATCGCTGAACGGCAGCGAATGCCGGTCTTTTACAAAGGTTTCGATGAGCGCCAAGACGGCGGCCAAGTTTTCATCCGTCAGCGGCATCACCGAATCGAATTCGGCACATACCTTGAACAGCTTATAAAAGTCGGGATCCTCTTGATAGAGAATCTCATAGGAATATTCGCCGCCGATGATGATAACCTTCAGCTGTGCAGGAACCGGTTCGGGCTTTAAAAGCGAAGGCGTATGGGTACCGGCGGGCGGCGCTTGCACGGCGATACGTCCCGACTGCAGTACCCGCTTTAAATACACCCACGAATCTTCTTCTTCCAAAAGGTCTTTCAGCCGCAGCACCAAAAAGCCGCCTAAGGCACGGTGTACCGCTCCTCCACGCAGCCGTAAATGGCCGTTCAGCAGTCCGTCTTCTTCATCACCGTGCCCCTCGATTGTCCCGAAAAGATTGGAAAAATTCGGCTGGTTTTCGTCGATAACGTAGGATTTATCCTCCGTATTTTCGCAAATCAAATTGATTGCATACCGCCCGAAAAAAGCTTTCTTGTGCCGCGGAGACTTAAACGGCGCTGCATACATCACGGCACGGGCAATCAAATCCGTCTCGGTCTTTTTTAAAAAAGACGCAATCTTTTCATTGTGTTTTTTCTGTATATCGGTTTCGGCAGGATAGCCGTTCAGCAGCGCACGAGGCTGCTCAAGCTCCGCCGCGATAATCGGTTTAAGTAAATCGATGTACAGCTGCTTGAGTTTTTCTTCCGCCTCCGTTCGGTTTTTCCGCAACAGGGCAAAAAGATCAGCCAGCTCATCGAGCGAGCGGTAATATGTTTCACGCAAATCGTTGAGCGCTTGTTCGGAAAACTTCTTCCGCGCTACCAGCAGCTGCAGCTCACCGAACGGAACCTCTTTTCCTTTAATGAGCGGAATCAAATCGACGGATTGATTGGAATCGTCTTTCAGCTGCAAGAGTTTAAATCCCCGCGACAGCATCGTTACTTCAAAATTTGCAAGCAGAGAATTTTCGTCGCTGTCAACCGCCGACATAATCTTCTTTTGAGCAGACAAAAAATTCTCCGACTTTTCAATCTGCAGCGCCTGTTTATAGAGCGCTTCAATTGCATTCTTGAGGCTGTGCTGAAACTTCTTGCCCTCCCCTGCCGGAAAAAACAGCGCGATCGGTTCCGCCGGATGCCGGTAGTTATGCGCATACGCAATATCTTGCAAGGCGGCGGTATTTGGTTTATAGTCCTTGAGCAGCGAAGAGAGAACCGTCCGGCGGCCTGTTCCCGGCGCTCCCATAATAAAAATGTTGTAGCCGTCGTCCCGAATACTTAAACCGAGTTCCAATGCGGACACCGCGCGGAGCTGTCCGACAATCGGCTTATGCGGCGCCTTTGTTTTTAATGCGGCGATTTTCGATTCCGGTATATTGAATTGAATTTCTGAAAGCGGAAGCTCCTGTGCCGAAGCCTGCTGCGGGATATTTGACGTTGATGATGTATTCAATAGCTTCACTCTCCTCAATGATTATGAGATACAAAAGGCAACTCTAAAAACTCAAGTATAGTTTTTAGAGTGTCCTAAAAGGAAAAAATATGACCGATCTGTTACTAAGCGAGCTTGTCGTTCTGCTCCTCTTACTGCCGGTATTACTGCGCCCGTTTTCAAAAAACTTAAAAAAGGCCGTGCAATTCCTATTCTACCTTTTCTGAGCCTCTTTGTCTGTATCTGCATTATCATCGGACAGGGAATAGTCCTCTATCTTTTTATTCTCGTTCTCTTTGTACTGATTGTCTGCCTTTCGGAAATAATACGGCTGATTGCGTTTTTCCAAGGGATGCTGAACGATTTTTACGGCATCGCATCGATGATGTTGCGCATTGTGTTATTGTGCCTTTTTTGCGGAGTAGCATATTGCGCATTCAGATTTGCGCCGGAAGCAAGTATCAGAACCGAATATCCGCTGACCGTCCGTTCGATCGAATTAACCGATAAAACAAACGCCGGTACCGATAAAGGTAGAGCCGAACAAACCGCCGTTTCAACCTTACCTGATTCTTCCTCTCCGAGTAATCTATCCGCTTCGCGGAATCCTATCGAAGCATTGTTGATTGAGCGGCAGGGCGGCGCCGATAAAAGAGCGCTGGTAATTATTGCCGAAGTCTTTCCCTACGCCGAACGGCCGGAAACGCTTGCCTCTCTTTTGGCGGATCAAGGCTATACCGTTGCGGAAATCACGAGACTCAAACCGCACGGCGTCATTCCGCGCATCGAACTCTACCGCAAGCTGCTGCACCTCGTCGGAAAAAAAGAGCAGCGGTATTTACCAAAAGAAGATGACCCGCAGACAGCTGCATTTTTTGCCGACTTTCTCGAACAAACGGTTGCACGTTACGGACGCAATAAACGGATATTTTTATATGCGGAAGGAATCTATACCGATTTAGCCGCGCACTTTTGTACGGAAAATCCGGGTGTATTTGCCGGTGTGTTTTTCAGCCTTTCCGAAGAAGAGCCGCTGCCGTCCGCCCCAGACGGATGGATACAGACCATGCGGGAACACAATCCGGAACTTCTGCCTGAGGACAATTCAGCAGCGGATACTACCGCCGTATCTGATGCAGCATCAGAGCAAGCAGCAGGTGCCGGTGGAAACGGTTCGGCGGAGACAGCTCCCGCTGTTTCCGCCGCTCCGGCAACTGCCCCCACACAGCCGGAGCGTCCGCTGCCGTTCTGTTGTTACATCCGCCCCTACCCCGAACTCGCAGGCTTCGGACAACTGCGCGCAGAGGATGCCCTCGCAGCGGAACTCTTAGGCAGCGGCCGCAGCATCGGCAGACAGGACAAAGCCGCAGCAGCCGCGGCATTTAACCGGTATGCACTACTGTTTTGAACTGCTCACCCCGGAAACTATCTATGACGCGGCTGCATTCGTGCGGCAGCACGAATACCGCTGCATCGATCTTGCAGAGCAGCTGCGGCTTTGCTTGTACCCCGACTATGCTCCGCGGTATAAAAAGGCGGCGGCTATCTATACCTGCCCGCAACGGCAAACTTGTCCGCAACCGCAAAAAATCTGCTGCGGGGTCTTACTGTTCAGCACGTATGGGCTTTTGTTCCACTGCATCGATACGGACATTCCAGAAGAAACGGTCTTAGCTTTCGGCAGGTTCTTTTTAGACGAGAACGTGTTCTATAGCGAACACCAGTGGGAACTCCACGCCGTTGCGGGCATCCGCGAACATACGATTCTCTTTGAACGGGTGATTGCAGCAACCGTATCTGCGCAACATACACCAGCCCTGCTGGATGCCGCCGTAGATTACTACCTGATGCGGTGCGCCAAACCCTGTACGGATACATTCTTTCAAACAGCGGAGTCAAACCTGAATACCACGCTGAATGCCGCGCTGTCGATTGAACGCGCAACGGAGAATGATCTTACAGAACTCTTCCCGCTCCAGCTCGATTATGAAAATACCGAGGTTGCCTACGAAGGCCGCCCGATAAACCCTGCCGTCTGTAAACTGTCGCTGCGTGCCCGCCTTACAGCCGAATACATCTACAAAGTCTCAACAGACGGGCACATTGTCGCAAAGGCCGGAACCAATGCGCAGGGCTTTCACTGGTTTCAAATCGGCGGCGTCTATACCCTGCCCGCATACCGAAATAAAGGATTAGCCGCAGCAGCCGTTGCGCATCTCATCAATACCCACAGCGCAGAAGCGCACGGCTTCGCACTCTTCGTAAAAACCGCCAACACAGCCGCTCTCCGCGTATACGAAAAGCTCGGCTTTGAGCAGTGCGGGCTGTTTAGAATGAGTTATTGGAAGGCGGGGAAAGATCCATTCTATTCTCCTGAAAACAGCGCAATACTTGATAAGAGAATTGCAGATATAAGAACAGGAAAGAATGTCTCCGAACATGAACTTATCGAGGAGTGATAGTGCGTAAAATTGCTCAATGCGGTTCCCATTACGGGGATAAGTAAATAAGAATAGAGCTCTTGCTAAATGACAAAGCTGCAGGAAGAGATATCGTCCCTAGTCTGCAGCTTTGATAAAAAGTGATTTTCAAAGTTATCATCGCTACTGTTTATTTTTTCAATTTTGCGCTAATTCTGTCTAAGTCTTCTTGAATTCCGCTATATCTTCTTTCATTTGCTTTCTGATACCACTGTTGCGCCTCATAATAATCTTTTGTCAATCCGCCTTTTCCGTATTCATAAAAGATACCGACATTGCGCATACCGCGAGCATTACCGTTATCAGCCGCCATACGGTGCCATTCCAGCGCTCTTTGTTCATCTTTGCGGATCCCGCCTTCCCCATATTCATAATACGTACCGATATTCGACATAGCCAAAGCATTACCGCTATCAGCAGCCTTACGAAACCAGTCCAATGCGGTTTTTTTATCTTTATGCAGTCCACCTTCTCCATTCGAATAGCATACACCTATATTATTTATCGCCCATGTATCGCCATTATCAGCTGCAATGTAATACCAATGCAATGCCATTTCATCATTCACAGAGACACCTATTCCATTAGAATAACAAAACCCGACTGTATTTTGAGCATAGGAAAGCCCAGCTTCTGCAGCTTTTTCATACCATTTAAAAGCTGTTTCATCACCTTGTACAACTCCTCCATCTTGTACAATTCCTCCTTTTCCATACCGATAGTAAAAGCCGAAAATGTACTGAGCTTTTTTGTTGCCTTTTTCCGCTGCTTGCTGCAAGCGACTCAATGCGGTCATATCATCCTCCGCATGTACCGCTTTCCTAAACCAGTTAAAGGCTTCTTCTTCATTTTCTCCGGTACCGTCTTGTCTAAGATAACAAAGCCCAAGCGAATATTGTGCTTCGGTAAGTCCACCCTCAGCTGCTAATTTATAATAAAAAAACGCTTGCCGCCTATCTTCTAACGTTTTATCTTTTTTCGTAAATAGTGCATCAGCTTGCTCATATAGTTTTTGTATACTTTGCTTTGCACATACAAAATGGCCTACATAATAACCGCCGACGAAAGCTACTGCAATAAGTATGATACAAAGCACTGTTGTTTGTAATGTAAATTTCCGCATACTCTATTCCTTATTTGTCGTCATTGAATCCGCCGGTATAGCCGGTATCTCTTATTTTTTTACGGTCTTTCAAAGGAATTTGAGGGCAATTACTGAAACAGTCGGCATAGTCGCTATATTCTTTATTTCCATATTTAATTTGCTTTTCCGGTAAGGTTACACTTGTAAGGTTGGGAGACTTGCTAAATGCTCTCCTGCCAATAAACTCAATACCATCAGATATGATGAGTGTTTCAAGTTTTGTATCGCTCCAAGTTCCTCCTGAAAAAGCTCCTGCTTCAATTCGTTTTACTGATACCGGTATGGTAAGCATCTTGATCGCTGTTTCAGAAAAAGCATAAGCACCAATAGTCTCGATACCGTCGGATAAAGCCAGCGATTCCAGTTGTTTACACTCCTCGAAAGCACATTGCCCGATCCGTTTTACGGACGGCGGTATTACCAGTTTTTTGATAGCAGTGCCCCTAAAAGCATATGATTCTATCTCTTCAATACCGTCTGACAACGTAAGGGTTTCAAGATTTTTGCAGTTTGCAAAGGAGCTCTCGCCGATTTTCTTTACCGATGAGGGAATCGTCAATGTTCTAATAGCAGTATTTTCAAATGCCTTTGAATCGATACTTTCAATACCATCAGATAAGTTCAATGTTTCAATATTGTTACATTCGGAAAATACAGATCCTGCAATCTCCTTTAATGATGATGGGAGCGTAACTATTTTAAGATTCCTACATCTTGAAAAAGCATAGTCCTCAATTTTTTGTACAGTATTTGGTAAATATATATCCGATATCGCTAGATTTCCAAATGCCCGTCTTCCAATAATTTCAACATCTGCGGGTAATTGTATTGTAGTTATATTATAACAGTCATACAGCATATATGCCGGTATTTCTTTTAAATGCTTGGGAAATATTACTTTTTTCAAAGATTGCATATTTTTAAAAACTGCTTCACTATCTCTTAGTCGGGGATTTGAAATCTTCGTAATGGAATCGGGAAAGATAATTGAGGTAATACTTACATACCCACCACCATCAAAAGTGCCATTACATTCTACAACCGGATACCCTTCAATTTCTGCAGGAATAATAACATCCCCACCTTTACCGCGATAACCGGTAATAACAACGCCGTCTTCCGTCTCATTCAAGTCATATTCAAAGTCACTCGCAGGACTTTCTTTTACGATTGTATTCTTTTCTGTTGCAAAAATACTACCGACAATCAGCAGCAACCCAAAAATAAGCATCATTGTTTTTTTCATTGTGAACTCCTTTATCATAACACTATCGCTCTTATCTTCCCTTTACCGTACGATATGCTTTGTACAATGCATACGGTATCATGTCTATTTCAGCACTTTGATTGGGTGTCCGTAAAATATCATCTGCGCGTGAAGTTATTTCGCCGTTTAAAGAAAAGCTATCCAATCGAAACATCATCTCGCCGGCAAAGTTGGTAACAAAAAATTGCATTACTATCGGTTGCCCTTGCATAGTCCCAGTATAGGTAACATATACCAGCCCACTTTCAGTATTGGGTGTATATTCCCATTTAGAATGTGTACAGAGCGTATCCATCATCTCGCCGATAGTAACATTTTCTTGCACCCCTTCAAAATATCCGTTCTTTACCGTATCGATAATGGTGTTGTAAATTTTTCTCTTGCCACACGAATATAAACCGGCGATGATTGCAATTATAATGATAACAACAATCAATATTTTTTTTAGCATTTTCATTTCTCCTTTTATTGGTAATTGCAATAATTCAGATAGGTCAACTAAACAATATCAATAATACTCAGGAAGCTCTAAAAGATTAGGTTCGTTAGAGCTTCCCGTTAAGCGTTCTAAGCATTCAACAGTTTTTGTTTCTGCGTTTCAAATTCTTCTTTTGAAAGAAAGCCTTTTTCGACGAGCGTACTAAGCCGTTCAAGCTGCGAAGCAATATCCAGCTGCTGTGGAGCGCTTTGTACAGGAGCTTGAGCAGCGGATGTCTTTCGTTTTAAATTTTCTATTGCTACATTAACCGTATCAACAAAAGGTTTGACAAACTCTTTGGTACAGTTGTCAATGACCATTTTTGCACCGCCGTGCCAAATTTCAATCGCGCCGAAAATCAATCCTGTTTTATATGATATGGAATTAATTTTATCCAAAGCCATTTCTACCTGATTCATACCGAAGAACATCCCCTTATCAAGTAAAATAATCCTTTCTTCCGTGCATACGATGAGCCATGTTGTTCCATTCATTAAACCGGATGTTAAATAGAGGACATGCTCTGTATCTTTCATTATTTCCGGTAAGCATTGAACTTCTTTTTTTGTTCCGAATAGGTCAACTGCTCCTAACGCTTGAATTTCTGCTTGTATTGCTTCCAATGATTTCATTTGCTACTCCCTTTTACATATAATTAATGGGAACTCCTAAAAACTTCATTTTCAGAGGGTTCTCTTAACCTCATTTATGAAATACTTTTTATATGTAAGTTTTTGAGTATATAAATGTAAGCTTTCGGCTTCTTTTCTAAGCATACACGAGTAACAAGCAAATCTTTATTCACTTCGTCGAAAGCAAAATTTCCCTCTTGGATAATAATTTCTTGAGGCTTACAACCATCAACTTTTTCTGTAAGTATGATGGATTTTTCAATTCTTGATATTACGAAATGCATAGGTGATGAAGCTTTATCCTCATTACCACCTGTATCTCTTGAATAAAAAGAGTAATTTTCAGATAAAATAGTTGTACCATCTTTTAAGAAATCCAATTCACTAAGATTTTGCATAATCTTTTTTTTCCTCCAAAATATACTTTCTCCGAAGCAAATAGAACGCATCATTCGCATATTGCCGTCTATTCCGCTTCACTCATTCACCTTTCCGAATAACATTCGTTTTGTGAACTTCTCTTCCATTATACCCCCCCCCCCCTATTGGTTTGTCAAGCACTATTTTTAAAATTTTTGTATTTCCATTCGTTTAAACCAATATTTATCTGAAAAAACTTGGAAGAGAAAGACGTATACCTTTTGAAGTGAAAGCGGATCCGTTTTATTCTCCTGAAAACAGCGCAATTCTTGATAAGAGAATCGCAGATATACGAATAGGAAAGAATATTTCCGAACATGAACTTATCGAGGAGTGATAGTGCGAAAAATTGCTCAATGCGGTTCCCATTACGGGGATAAGTAAATAAGAATAGAGCTATTGCTAAATGGCAAAACTGCAGGAAGAGATATCGTCCCTGCACTGCAGCTTAATTGCGATTGCTATTCCAATTAACACCGGCTTTATTGAGCGGAACAGATACGTCGCAAAGGCCGGAACCAACGCACAGGTCTTTCACTGGTTCCAAATCGGCGGCGTCTACACCCTGCCCGCATATCGAAACAGGGGATTAGCCGCAGCCGCCGTTGCGCATCTCATCAATACCCACAGCGCAGAATCGCACGGCTTCGCACTCTTCGTAAAAACCGCCAACACAGCCGCCCTCCGCGTATACAAAAAACTCGGCTTTGAGCAGTGCGGGCTGTTCAGAATGAGTTACTGGAAGGTGGGGAAAGATCCATTCTATTCTCCTGAAAACAGCGCAATTCTTGATAAGAGCGTTAGAAAGTATCCCATTACTCCGCTTTTACCCAGCGGGTTATACCCGTTCTTAACAGCCGGAATTCACGTTTAATTAAAATGAGGATCGGAATTGCCGTTACCAGTTCGATGAACAGCGTACCGTAGTACACACCGCGGACACCGGTAAAACGGGGCAACAGCAGCATCACGGGAACATACAGCACAACCTGCTGCATAAGGGCAATTATGGAACTACTGAGACCTTTATTGATTGCGGGGAAAAAGCTTAACGTTAAAAACGTGAGCGGCATCACAGGCAGCAGCGCCATAAAGATCCTAATTTGTATACTGTTTTCTGCGGTAATCAATGCACGGTTCATCATGACACCGGCGGCCGCTTCGGGCATGGTAAGTGCAAAAATCCAAAAGGGGAGCACGAGTATGAAAGAAGCCGTTACAAAACATTTAAATGCGGCAATCACACGTTCAGGCTGTGCTGCTCCGAAATTAATACCGATGATGGGAGGCATCGCAATCATAAATCCGGCAAGCGGTTGCACGACAAAACTGAACAGACGAGTAACCACGCCGTAAAAAGCGATATCGTGAGCAGTGCCGTAACGGGTAATAACGTTCAACACCAACATACTCTGCAAGACCATCATAATTTGCATAATAAAAGCGGACAGCCCCATCTGGATAATCGTACGGACAATATCTTTGTCCAACCTGATTGCACATGCTTGCTGCAACGAAGAAACGAATGCACCGTTATCCGTGGAATTCACAACCTGCCGTACCAGCGGTGAACGGCTCACATACAGCATACAGATCAACGACTGCACAATCATACCGATGTTCGTACCGAGTGCAGCGCCTTTTATGCCCTGCTTGAACAAAACCATCAACACATAGTTTGAAAGTCCGTTTACCGCCAAACCGATAGCCATGATGACGGATGCGGTTTTCATTTTACCTTCGGCGCGGATAAGCGTATTGAGTGCAACGGTATATATCCAAGGAAGTGCCCCCCATAAAAGTGTCCGGTAATACACATCACCGAGCATCAGTTCCTTTCCTCTGCCGCCCATCGCAAAAAGCAGCGGCTGCGAAAACCGAAAGCCCACCAACATTACCGCTGCCGAAGCGATAAGCACCAGCGCATTCACATTCCCTAATAACCGCCGCCGAATATCGGTATCTTCCGCACCGATCGCGATACTTAATAGGGAACCCGCTCCCGTTCCTATCAGAAGCCCGAAGCCGGTAAACGCAATTACCGGCGGCAGCGCAATGGAAATACCTGCAAGTGAACCTTCTTCCGCAAAGCGTCCGACAAATATTCCATCAAGCACATTATTCGCTCCAAGCAGAAACATCGCAATAACTGCCGGCCATGAAAAATCTATTAAAATCTTCCAGAGATTATCGTTTAAAATCTGTGTCCGTTGTTTTTCCGTTTCCATAAAAATCCTCCTTATAAAATCTGAATTTCCGATTTCCAACCGTTCAATTCCACAATCACATCCGTTTCAATTTGAGGATCTTTTTTCTCGCGTTTACGGATGAGTATATTCTTATCGGAATCCAAAAAACGAGTTCCGAGTCCGGCATTTTTTAAATAATAGTTTGAATTTTCTGCAAACTTAATTTTAGAAATCGCCTTGAGCTGATTAAAATCGATTTTTCCTTTGTAATGAGCAATTTCTGCATAAAGGTTGGAATTCGTATCAAGCTCTGTATGTCCGCCGGCATTTGAAAAAAAACAGTTTGAAACTTTACCGGAAAATTCCAAGGCTTCAAATGTAATATCCCGAATTTTCAGATTCTCTGTCTTTGAATAGATTTCCATATCTGCAACAAATTTTACCGGAATACGGAGTAACACAAAAAGATTTTCCATACTATTCGCATCACTTAAATCTGTAGAACGCTTTACAAGAATATCCATCCGTTTTGCACTTTCAACAATCTTAACTTTTACCTGCTGTGCAAGAGAAGCGATTTTATTTGAAGCCAGCAGAATCTGAATTTTTTCATCTTTTGTTTCTTCTATGATGACCTCATGCGCAACACCAATCTTAACATCGATTTTCTTCAAAGTATCTAAATCATATTCCGTTTTACTTTCATACAAAAATTGATGTTTGGATAAAAGACTTTTTTCTTCTTTTAAAAGCACATCGAGCGATTCATCGAACAAAACTGAAATAGCAATGATATTTCCAATATCAGGAATTCCGTTTCCGCTTTCCCATTTTGTAATTGCTTGACGGCTTACATGGATTTTTTCTGCAAGTTCCTCTTGTGACAAATGATGCTGCTTCCGCAAAGTTTTAAGTTTTCCAGAAAAGTTCATACGTAATCTCCTCTATCAAGAGCATGAGCGGACTTTAAACATCCCCCGTTTTGTAAATGAATGATAGCGATACCGCAGTGATTATAAAAGAAATGATATATTACAATCTGAGAAATTTTCGCTACTTATAGTAGCATGGGCTAATAACATGGACATCACTAAAAACTTCGCTGGGATTACTTCAAATCCTTTTGTAGCTATTTACTCCTGCGTACCGGTTGTCTGAGGCAAATACCTGCTTGCCATTTGCAGCTGATAGTTAATGACCAGTTTACAATACAAAATTGAAGAAATATACGCATTGAAGGTTAAAACGATAACACGCACTAATGACGGCGACGACTGCGGATTGTCCATAAGAGTAAAACCGGCATAAAAAGCCGTTGCATACAGTATAAAGAAGAACGGCAGAACAACAAAAAAATTTTTTTTGAAAATAGCTTTACTTTCGGCGATAATATGCTTCATCTTCATACTTTCTTTTTTATACACCAAGATAGTCGGTACAAACACCAATCGGCTGAACCAATATAAAAGAAGAATAAAAACCAAGCCTTTACCTATCCAATCCATAACGGAGGCAAAACCAGATACTTCCGGCTGTACCGAACGGAACATCAGCATAACAAAGACAACCGGTATGGTGATAATAATCAACTGAATAAGATAAATAACATAGAGATGTAGAATTACGGCGAAAATCGAATTAAAAACGACATTCCCTATCTGTTGTTTTATATATGCGCGTTGAAAATAGATAATAGCGGCTGTTTGCAAAACAGCTACGGCAAGAATTAAAAGAGTTATAAGAGAGTTTACAGCCTGATTTGAACTGTTAAACAGAGAAAGCACGTTTGAAACAACTGCCAAACCTATATAGGCAAGCGTATAGTTGATAAACGGTTTCCCCAGAAGTCTCATATCGGATACGATCGATCGAATAAGATTGATGAATTGTTTCATACCGGTTTTCCTTCTCTTATATTCTTAACGGTTTTGCTATCATAATCGATATCCGATGTTTTTACAACGAGAAAACATATTTTTTAGAAAAGACCGGAGAAATACATCGTTGACCTTTCATAAGGGGTATTCTATAATTACGGAATGAAAAGCACTATTACCATTGAAATTTGCGCAGGCTCGCTCGATGATGCGATTGCAGCCGAAAAAGCCGGCGCTGCAAGAATTGAATTAAATTCTTCATTGTTTTTGGGAGGGCTAACCCCATCGCTCGGCACCCTTCTCCTCGTTAAAAAAGAGACCAACCTCAAAGTGATGACGATGGTTCGTCCCCGCGCCGCAGGTTTTTTGTACACCGCATCCGAATTTAAGACGATGAAAGAAGATGCAAAACTGTTTATTGACAACGGAGCGGACGGTATCGTATTCGGCTTTTTAAAAAAGAATGGAACGATAGACGAAAAGCGGTGCGAAGCGCTCATCAAAATTGCAGGCGATAAAGAAAAGGTATTCCACCGCGCCATCGATGTCGTACCCGATCCCCTTAAAACGCTCGATATTTTGATTGATCTCGGCTTTACCCGTGTACTCACCAGCGGACAGGAACCGACCGCCTACGAAGGCATGGAGCTGATCGCCGCGATGGTTAAGCACGCAAAAGGCTGCATAGAAATTCTACCCGGCGGCGGCATTACAAAGAAAAATGCAGCGAAGCTCGTAAAAGGTACCGGCGTCAATCAGATCCACTTTGCAGCGTTAAAAGCCGTTGCCGAACCTTCGACAGCAAGGAACCCCGCCATCTACTACGGCGGAGTCCTTTACCCGCCGGAAGACCGGTTTGAAACAGCCGACCTCGGCGCAATGTCCGAAATTATCGGCACCGTAAAATAATAAGCGACGGGATCAGGGAACCTCTAAAACCTGCTATCTTTTAGAAGTTCCCTCTGTTTTATCGGCGGCTTTCGGAGCTGCTGCCGGCAGCGGTTTCAAAATCAGCTTTGATTTTTTCCAATACTACACCGATATCATTTTGATAGATAAAATCCCAGCCTACCCACGAGAATTTTTTATCGGCCGATAAACGATTATCGACGGACGGATTGGTAGATGGGAAGAAACCGCTTTGCGCAAAAACCGTACCGGTCTTTTCCGAAAGGAAAAACGATACAAAATCTTTTGTGAACTCCTCAGTATCTTTCTTTACCAGCATAAAAATAGGAGCGACAATCGCACCGTCTTCCGGCCAAACCGTTTTAAGAGGAGTCCGTTCGTCTATCATCTTAGAGAAAAAGTATGGGCTGATACTGACCACAGGCTGCACAGCCGCGGCTTTACCGCCTTTGACCATTTGAGCGGGATGCATATAGGCACTACAAGCCTTCCCTAATTTCTTAATACCTTCGTCCCCGAAACGTGCGTAGATATTAAGAATAACCGAATTAAATAAATCCAAATCGCCGAACGGAATAGCGACGGAATGTTCAAATTCGGGAGATAAGATATCCTCCCATGTTTCCGGCATTTTTCTGCCGTCCAACAGTGCGGTATTCACAATCATAATTGCAGGAACGACACCGATAATGGCGTAATTTTTTTTCTCATCCCGTAAATCGATATAGTCATTGCAAAAATCTTTATTGACCGTATCAAGTGCGCAGTGGAACTCTTTATTTTCAATAAAAGAGCCCATCAGTTTTTTATCAAAAAACAGTTCAAAACCGGCAGAAAGGAGCACATCCGGCAGGTTTTCTTTTTTACCGGTTTTTGCCAGATCGATTATCCAATCAATACCGAGATTAGCCGATCTTAGATCATACCTGATTTTATAGTTTTTCTTTTCAAACTCTTCCTTATGCGTTTCGACATAATCGGAATAAAATGCTTCAAAACTTTCCAGAAGAGGAATCCGTATCGGGCACGGCAAAACACCTTCAATCCTGATCGTTTGTTTACCATCATCCGGTTCAACACGGTTATTATTCTTTGTCTTTAAACTGAGATCAATATGTGCAAAACCGGAGGCGGCTGCTTGTTCGATAATTTCAACCAGTTCCCGCTCGCATAAATCGATATCTAACTTCTTTGAAAGGAAGGCTTTTTCAAGCGTGATTTTCTTTCCCATCAATTTGCGCATTACCGGATTAGTAAGCGGCGTAAATCCCTTCCCCGCCAAATAGCGAATTGTTTCGGGGTACCGTTCCGTAACGTCAAAAACCGTTTCATCCATGCTAAAATAACTATTCATTTACTGCTTCTCCTTATAACAGACTATTTAATAACAGACTATTTACAACCGATACTAAAAAAAGACCCACATACGATGCAAAGGAAGGACGCTGTGAATCCGTTATTCAAAGATATTCCCGCAAAGGAACTGGAAACCTATCTTACCGCCGTCAAGGCAAAGACGGCCGTTTATCAAAAAGACAGTTTTATTTTCTTTGAAGGAGACCTCCCCAAGGCATTGTTCGTTCTTAAATCAGGGGTTGTCCAAATCGAAAAAAATGATACCAATGGTAAGCGAATCATTATGAACCGCTTTGAAACACCGGAAACCGTCTTCGGTGAAGTCTATGCATTCTTGCAATCCACCCCATACGATTATTCATGCAGGATAATCACCGATGCGGAAATTCTCAGTATTCCGGCAAATATATTTTCAGCTTCTGCAACACTGCCCGCCGTACAAACAAAAATTGTACAGAATCTTTTATCCATTCTTGCACATAAAGCTTATTTTTTAAACCAGAAGCTGTTGATATTTTCATCATTTACCTTGCGTAAAAAAATAGCCGTGTATCTGTTACAGCAAGCGCGCGGTCAGCCTAAAATAACGCTTAAACTGAACCGAGAAGCTATGGCCGAATATCTTGCCGTTCCTCGCCCTTCCCTATCCCGCGAATTGATGAATATGCAAAAAGATAAGCTGCTCACCATATCCAAAGATACCGTAACCGTTAATATCGATAGACTCGAAGATCTTGCATAAATTAACCCTGTTCGGAAACTTCCGAATAGGGTTATTAATTCCGCAGGCAACCGGCTCTAAAAGTCCAATTTTTAGAGCTATGCGGACTATATCATAACGAAAGCAAGAACTCGGTACCATTTGTTACCGGATTGGGTTTTAGGGAAGCAATATAACCGCAAAACCGGTGATTGACATTTCGCGGTCAAGCTGGTAGAGTTATCAACTGTCCATCTAAAAAGTAAGCATATTGAAAATTAAATAGAGAATCTATAATTAAGGAAACAAAACTATGGCGGGCTTTAAAAAAATACTTTAGCAATCGGAAGTATTATTATTTTGGTTTTTTCGGTAATTGCGTTTGTCTTTGTTCCGGCAGCAGGCGGGCAATCGGGCAGTAATGCTAAAACAATGCTCGGTAAATGGAAAAACAAGCAACTTGACAACACTGCTGACGGGCTTTTTTTGCGGGAATACCGGCAGCTTCATCGTGCTGCCGAACTACGCGGGTATCTGAGAAACGACAATAATAACAAGGCACACAGGAATTTATAGAACGGCAGATTATGCGAACCGCATTTAATTCTTCCATGATTCAGCTTGCTGCACAGGAAGAAGCCCTGAGCGCCGGTTTTTATCTGCCGAATAAAAATATCAATAAAGCGCTCATTTCCTTTTATACGGATTCTACAGGTACTTATTCTGAAAAATTATATACGGATACATCGGAACAGCAGCGGCTTACCAATAGACGGCAAGTAATCGATTATCTGACCGCACAACGCTATATCGAAGATAACTTCGGTACATACGATAATATCTTCGGCTTGAAAACAAGCTCGGCAGAAACTGCTTTCGTGCAGAAGATGGCGGAAAAAGAACGCACCTTTAAATATGTTGTATTTGAGGAAAGCCAATTTCCGCAGGATAAAATCCGTGCGTATGGCGAAGAACATGCCGATTTATTTGCTGAACATAACTTACTCATGCTGACATTTAACTCGCAAGAGGACGCAAATAAAACCGCTCAAGCGCTTCAAAAAGGAGAGATCACGTTTGAAGATGCAGTTATCACAAACTCTACCAAGGCGGGCACCGATTCTAACGGAAAACTGTTATCCCCATACCGAACAACGGTAAACCGGACATTCCCCGAATCAAAGGATCTTGATACTGTACTCAAGCTCGGTACCGATGAGGTGAGTTCCGTCGTTAAAACCTCTTCAGGGTATGCAATCGTAAAATGCACTGCTCCGGTTACACCTGCCGATTTTACACTGGCCGAAACTCAAGACCGTGTTCTTTCGTATATGAAATCGAATGAGCGCGGCATTATCGAAGATTACCTTGAACAAAAGGCAAAAACTTTTATGGAAGCGGCAAAAATCGGCGGATTTGCACATGAAGCATCTATAAATAATTTGGTTGTGCAGACAAGCAACCCGATAACACTAAACTACGGTAATGCCGCTATTTTACCGCAAATTTCTTATCAGTCGGATACTTTCTTTACGGCCGGTGTACGGAATGAAACCTTCTTTAAAAAAGCCTTTGCACTTAAACAGGGTGAAATTTCGGAGCCGATTTTGCTGGGGGCAAACGTACTGGTACTGCAGCTTGACGAAGAGAAAGCAGTCTCGGAAGAAACTCAAAACAATATCGCAACGTCATACCGGCAATTCGCATCGATTTGGTATTACGAATATCCGCTTGCTATGCTTGCCTATCAGCAGCTTTCATGGGGTCAGCAAACCTTTATTGATTTTGTCTTAAACAGTAAAAACTTTACCGACAATTTTAATTCGGTATTCAACTAAAGAGATTGATTAACACCAACAAAGATGAAAAGCCTCTGCTGATACAAACAGACAGGGGCTTTTCCGTTTTATACCGAAATAAATATCTCTATTCAAAATACAATCCTCAAGCAGCTATTACTGCGCAGATTGCATCGTTGCAGATACCCGATTGTACATTAATACTCTGTCTTTCGCCGGTACTAGGCTACGGGCTTAAAGAATTGACGGAAAAGCTGCCGGCATCTTCTTATATTCTTGCGCTGGAATGCGATCAAATGTTGATGCGGTTCTCGCTCGATCATTGTGATTTCTCTCCGTTTGCACAGCAGCGACTTTCTTATATCCGGACGGATTCGGTTGCAGAGGTACTGAAAAAGATAGAATCCTTGCCGCTGTTTCCCTTTAAAAAGTGTCTTGTGCTTTCCTGTTCAGGCGGGGTGCAGCTGAATCAAACTTTTTATGATGAAGTGCGTTTGTATACCGATGAAATTATTTCACGGTTTTGGAAAAACCGGATAACGCTGATGCACCTCGGCAGGAATTACGCACATAACACATTCCGCAATCTCCTCTCGCTTGCGCGATCACTCGCAAGCTCGCCGACGAGACCAATGATGGAGCCACTCGCGAAATCGCCGGAGAATTCTCCGGCGGAATCCTCTGTATGGGGGGCACCGTCGAGTAAGAACAGGTTCCGTTTACTCACCGGCGATGAGCGTATCCGCAAGCCTCTTTTGGTTGTAGGCGCCGGTCCTTCGCTCGATACTGTACGGGATTTTATCATCAAGAATAGAAATTCCTTTTTTTTACTTGCGGTGGATGCCGCAGCCGCAGCGCTTCTACCCGATATTCAACCTGACGCAATCGTATTGGTGGAATCGCAGTACTGGATTGATTCGGCGTTCATCGGCTTGCGCAAATACAGCATACCGGTCTTTGCCGATCTGACGGCTTCCCCCCGTGCGTTGCAAGCATGCGGCGGAAGTGTACACTTTTTTTGCACCGAGTACGCACGGCTGAAGTATTTGGAACATCTCTATCAAACGCTGCAGCCGCTTATACTTCCGCCAATGGGATCGGTAGGATTGACTGCGATACAGCTTGCTTTAGCGCTGGCCGCCCCTCACCTGCCCGTACTGCATACCGGCTTGGATTTTGCATGGCAAAACGGTCTTACCCATGCCGCCGGAAGCAGCCCTATAAAAAAACTCTTTGCGGAAATAAACCGTACCGAATCGCCGTATAAGCTCAGTCTCTCTACCGGTATGCAGCGGATTTCCGGGAAGCGTGGACTTTCCTATTGGACAACTCCGGTGCTTTCCGGCTATGCGGAACTGTATCGCCATACCTTCTCCGGAAATGAGCGGGTTATCGACATTGGAACGGAAGGATGCTTCTTGAACGGCCGACAAGCTGATATGACTGAAGCGGAGCGGATACTTGCCGATGCCTGTGCCTCGGATGCGGACAGTACAGCTATCGGAACCGGTCGCTCACAGACAAATGCAGCCGATACTTTTTTTGATTCCATTTGTGAATCAGACACTGCAAACGAACGATATGAAGCGCTCAAGGCCTATCTTACCGGTGAAGCGGAAGCGTTGACTATGCTGAATGACCATTTACAGGGCAAACGCTCAATATCGGAACACATGATGGAACAACTCTTCGCAGAGCGCGACTACCTCTATAGCCATTTTCCCGATGCAGCACGCGGCTATTCGCTTGACCTCGGCTTTCTAAAGCGGGCAGGTATCGAGCTGCGGTATTTGTTAAAAATTCTTAGCTAACGGCGGTGGAACCTCCTTTTTCAGAAATTTGAAAAATTTTTAGAATTTTTTGTTGCATTTTCCTGAAAGGTGGTGTAATCTTATATTATGATATGTAATATATTACATATCATAATATAAGCTAAGTAAAGGAGAAAGCAATATGTTAATTGCAACATGGATCATTACGTTTTTAATCGTTGTCGGTATCGGTATTTATGCCGGAACAACCATTAAGTCGTCCGCACAGTGGTCGGGAGGTGATAAGTCCCTGAGCGCCGTTTCACTCGGTGCTATTTTTGCCGCATGGCAAATCGGCGGTATGGCAATTGTCGGAGCAGCTCAAAACGGATATAACCTCGGCATCGCCGGGTCGTGGTATTCAATAGCCGGATCGTTTTACTTTATTGCATTAGCTGTTTTTGCAAAAATAATCCGAAACAATATGCCCGGTGAATCGGTTCCTGTATACTTACAATCCAGATTCGATAATAAAACGGCAAAACTGTACTCATACGCATGGATTGTCTACGGTTTTCTCTATATTCCCATTCAGTTAAAAACGGTTTCGTCCATCATTCAAATTGTATTACCCAATATAAACTTCATGGCGGCAATGATAATCGGTGTAACTGTTGCCGTCGTTTATACCGGTTTTTCGGGTATGAAAGGAGCATCAGCAGTAGGAAGAATCGTCTGTATCGGTATTTATATCTTACTCATTATTTTTGTTGTAACGACATTGCCTAAATTTGAAGGCTTTAGCGGATTGCTGGCAAAATTACCGCAAGGATATGACAGTATGAAAAATATGCCGCTGCACAGAATCATCGCGTGGATATTCGGAGGGTGTATCAGTACGGCTGTTATGCAATCGGTACTTCAGCCGTTATTGGCGGCAAAAACCCCGCAAGCCGCCCGCACCGGTTCGATCCTCGGATATCTTATTGCAGCACCGATTTGTTTCTTTACGGCAACCTGCGGAATGCTTGCAAAAGCTTCGGGAGCTGATTTAGGTGATGGAACAAGCGCATTTGCCTATGCTATTAAAACCTTTACCTCACCGTTCTTCGGCGGTATTATCTTTGCATTCGTTACAATGATTATCGCTGCAACGATGGCAACAATGATGCTGGCCACCGGTACGATTATCACCAACGTATATAAAACGGATATCAATCCAAATGCCGATGATAAAAAGGTTCTCAGCATTTCCAAAAAGATTACATTTATTTTTGCATATCTTACACTGATACCTGCACTTTTTATTCCAAGCCGTTCGCTTACGAATCTCTTTTTAACGCTCCAGCATGTTGCCGCTGCTCCTATCAGTTTTTCCATCTTAGTCGGTTTAACATGGAAAAAGGTTACCAAGCAAGGCGCTTTCTGGAGTATCCTCTGCGGTATGCTCGTTGGGATAGCTTGGATGTTACTGCGCTTGAGCGATAAGCTTGAAGCGATTTATCCGGTTGTCATCGTTACATACGGCGTTGGAATAATCGTTTCGTTACTGACATATAAAGAAGGCGGTAAATAATCGTATGCAGGAAAAGAAAATGTATATGTGGCCGTCTGCATGGAATCGGCCGTCTATCAACGGAACATACGGGGCAATCAGCAGTAATAATGTGTATGCCACTCAAGCAGGACTGAATGTTTTGAGGAATGGCGGAAATGCGTTTGATGCTGCCGTTGCGGTTTCGTTGGTATTATCCGTTGTCGAACCGCATCATTCGGGAATCGGCGGAGGCTGCTTTACACTGGCGTACTCAAAGCAGGAAAATGCAGTCTATGCATTGGACGGGAGAGGAATAGCCCCGCGGAATGCGACAAAAGATTTATTTTTAAAAGACGGAAAGGTTTGCGACGAATGGAAGGATATAGGCGGAAGATCGGTTGCCGTTCCGGGATTATTGAAAAGCCTAGATGTCTTGTTAAAAAAATTCGGTACAATGACAATGCAGGCGGTTGCACAAGATGCAATCAAGTTGTCGCTCAACGGTTTTAGGACAAGCTTTACCGGTTCGATAACCGGTACGGATGACTCGGTTATCAGAAAACGGAATACCTATCCCGCCTTTAAAAAGAATTTTATGAACGGAGATAAGGGATATGAATTCGGCACTATGCAAAAAAATGAGAAACTGGGACGGCTTTTAGAAAAAATCGCAACAGCCGGAGTTGATTATTTTTATAGCGGAGAAGCAGCAAAGACAATCATCAACACAATAAATGAGCATGGCGGTTGTTTTTCCTATGAAGATATGTCCGAATATCAACCTAAATTCCGTGAACCCGTAAGTATCAATTATCGAAATGCCGCCGTATATTCCTTTCCTCCGCCCGGAGGAGGCTGTACCGTACTCGAAATGCTGAATATCCTTGAAAATGCGGATATAAAAAAAGCAGGACATAATTCGGCACAGTACATACATCTATTGGCGGAAGCGATGAAGATTGCTTTTGCAGACAGAAGTATCGGATTAGGTGATCCCGATTTTATCAAAATCGACACGCATAAAATTCTCAGCAAAGATTATGCAAAATTACAATATGAGCATATCAATAAAACGGCACAAGAGTATAAACCGGGCATCGACACTGCATTCGACGAGCATAAAGGGAACACCTCTCATTTTTCCATTATGGATCGATATGGGAATACGGTATCGCAAACGCAGACCATCAGAGACTGGTTCGGAAGCGGTATTGTTGTAGATGCCTACGGTTTTGTATTGAATAATGCAATGTCGGATTTTTCCGCAACGGAGGGGGCACTGACCAGTCAAGGATTATCGTACGGCAGCTCCAATGCGATAGCCGGCGGAAAAACACCGATTTCCAGTATGTCGCCGACCATTGTTTTTAAAGAAGGAGTACCGTTTATGGCCATCGGTTCTGCCGGAGGTCCGAGAATTATTACCGGCGTGCTGCAAGGAATAGTCAATGCAATCGATTTTGATATGGAACCTGAACAGCTGGTAGATATGCCGTATATCAACTGCCTGAGTAAACAACAAGGCATAGAAACCGAATTCGGTATTTCACCCGATACTGTTGCTCAGCTTCAAGCAGCACTGCATACCATACATCAGGTTCCCGTACATCAGGCAATGAGTACAATGGTAAATTGCGTGATGAAAAAACATGATAGGTTTTATGCAGGGCGGACAAAGCGAGTCGATGGCTGCGCAGGAGTTCTTTTTTCCTCCGGCGCAAGCTTTGACGGCATAGGATTTGCGGAAATATAGCAGAGCATCTCTAAAAGCTAACCGAGTTTTTAGAGATGCCCGGTATTCGGCTTTAACATACGGGGATGTCTCAAAAGTTGGTTACTTTTTTGCGAGCCCCATTCAACAGCAGGGCTTAGTTCAAACGCTTTTCCCGTGCTCATGTCAATCGAGGGAAAGCGGCTACTGTCCGCTTACGCTGAACATACGCCAGAACCGCACAGCATACCCCAACCGCAAACGCCGCGGCTGAAAATATCACACGCTGCATTCCGCTTTCCGGCGCAATAACCGGAAGGCGCGCAAAAAAATCCGCTGACGCAAAAATTATCCGGTATGCGGCGTTCAATCCGTATCCCAGCAGCGGACTCGTGAAAGGGAAGATAAGCGCAAGCGGAATACAGATAAGCCCCGCAATGAGGAAAACCGAAACGAGCGGGCTGACCACGCATGAAGCAATTACCCCCGCCGCTGCGATATTCCCGATTGCAGAGATAACAATCGGAGCGGTGAAAAGCTGTGCGCCGACGGATGCGGAAATACTGCCTGCAAAAGCCGGCGGTATTTTTCCGACCATGAGACGGGCGCACGCATCGCCGAAGATGATGATACCTGCACATGCCCCATACGAAAGCATAAACCCGAGCGTTATTGCTTCGGCGCCGACGATTGCGATATGCACAGTCAACATAGCGCACAGCACGGACAAGGGCGGCGGCTTTAACCCGAGCGCTCTCCCTACGGCGGCGATACAAACCATTCCCAATGCACGGTTTAACGAAGGAGCAGAGCCTGCAAACCAGACAAACAGGAAAACTGCCGCAAGCGAAAACCATGCAGCGCGGCTCTTATGCCCGAATAACCTGCCGCCTTGCAGCGCCGCCGTCCCTATTAACGAAAGATGCATTCCGGACAAGGCAAGGATATGAGCAAGTCCGGCGTTGCGGAACGCTGCGATGCATCCTGCCGGTAAGAATGCCTTATCGGCAGCAAGCAGCGCAAGCAAGAGTCCGCCCGCCTCGCCCCAGCCGTATAACATCCGCATAAAAGCAAAGCGGAAAAACGCGCGGAGACGGCTGAGCGGAGAGTTCCATCCGAGAAACACCGGCTGCACCGGCCGCGCATAAAACACCGATCCCGTTTTACCGAACTTTCCTTGAACCGCAAGCCTCATTCCCCGTACATAAAACCGGCATGCTTGCGGATTTTGCAAAGCCTCCGCAAATACAGCCGTACCGGACAGTAGCGGTGCTGCCGCTTCGGATGGCTCCGCTTCACCGATACGGGTAATGCCTCCTGAATATGTTCCGCGGACAAGCGTTGCCGGAACAAAGAGCTGCACGGTACCCGATGCGGAGAATTGCTCATTGCGACCGGTATTACACGCAATCAGTTTAACCGGTATGCGGTAATAATCGGTACCTACCGGAACAGGCTCTCCGGTCAATTCCCCAATAAGCGTCCGTACCGTAGGCAGCGCAGCAAGCGTTTGAGGTGGGCGTTGTTCTCTTTGCAGTGTATATACGGAATACGAGCCGATCGCAGCTCCGGCAACCGCTAAAAGCACAAAGCGTATCGTAGGCTGCGGCGGCTTCTTCCGGCAGGATCGTCCTTCGGCTCCCTGCTTCGACAGCTTACCTGCCACGGATACCGCTATTAAAAACACCGATAGCGCGCAGAGTAATAAGAATGTCGTTATAAAAACAAAAGATGTAATTCTGCCGTCAGTTTGCGCAAATACATACAACCCGTAAAAAAATGCCGCCGCCGCAACGGCTATGATCGTAACAGGCGGAACAACATGTCTCTCCATACTCACCTCTTACGATTTCTTATACGACACGAGGCGCAAAATGGCTACAAATTAACGGTTTTTATGGCATCAATTTTTGATTTTTATATGATACAGTGTATGAGTATCCGGATTTCCCTTAAATCGTATCTGCTGTTTTTGGACGGTATCGGTAACGGAAAGGATGGCACGCTTAACGGAGCGGTTGTTAAAAAGAGCTTCAGAGATAACGATCTCATTCGGAAGCGCTGTATTTTTTATGTCGATAGCGCTATTGACTGTTAAACCGACATAATCGAGCCGGTTATTCAGGGTTATCACCAGCACAGGACCGGTGTGTAAGCCTATTTTAATTTCCAGCTGTTCGCCTATCGGCTTATTTTGAATATGCTTTATTAAATCTTGCTGCGCTTTCACGGCGGCATTAAAAGCCTTATCGGGCTTGATAAAAGCACCCATAACGACATCACCGACTATTTTAACCGGTACACCGCCATATTTTTCAATCGTATCAGAAAGAATCCGTATATACTCTTTTATCACTAAAAAAGCTTTTTTATCACCTAATGAGGCATACAATTTCGTCGGATTCGTAATGTCCGCAAAGAGAATCGTCGCATTTGCCATTTGGAGTGAGCGATCGCCGACAAGCACTTCGGAACGCATCAATTCACGGTATAAATTGTTTTGGATAATATCAACACCCCGTACTGCATCAGGAGTATCCCACGTCCGATACTTCCCCGCACGGATGTTTTTACCCATTTCAGCAATATAATTCAGTTTAAATACAGGATCAAGCGTCTTGAGCCGCGGATGAATTGAAAAGCAGACTTCAACATTGGTATCAAGCGTGTTATCAAAGACCTTATTACAAACCGTACAAAAATTTTGCGACGAAGCTTGTTGAAGAGACGATGCCTCATAGACAACATGCCCACACGTAGGACAATGATAAATCCACTCCAAGATGAATACTCCGTCATAAACACCTTGAATAAAAATATCAAGAATTTTTTCACGGGGTATATCGAACGCTTTACCGATTTCATAGAGCGGAATATGGAACAGCAGTCTATCGGATACATTCGTTAAAAAAGCCGCAATTTTATCAGCCTCTTTTTGATTCATTTTACAGCGTAATTTCATACTCATAGTTCTCTCCTTTGCACAGCATCCAGGCAAACACTCAATGTTTTGCACTGTGTATTCTATTCGATGCAAGTTGCCATCGTTCGTAAATGTACATATATACATTTATGAGCTACGTCTCAGGGAATCACCCAAAAACCGAAGTTATTGGTCAGCCCTTCGATACTGTTTAAAACCACTGACGTTCTATCAGCAGAAACAACGTTTTGAGTTGGACACACAAATAAGAACCTTCATGATGAAAAGCAAGGGAGTGCGGAAAATCATGGCAGGTGGTACGGAATATCTTTAACGCACCACGCTAAACAGCCGGTTTTCAAAATGGTTATAAAAAATTTTACAAAATTTTAACAAATATTTGACAAATCGTTTTTTCCCATGCTATAGTAGATAGGAACTCGGTGGTATTACCACATATCGCTGTTCTATCTACGAGATTATATGAAAAAGAAACGACAAACAACGGCCAAAAGCAATAAAGAACGCTTTATCGAGCAGATGGAAACGCTGCTATTGATGCACCTTATCCTGCCGGGAGAGCAGCTGCCACCTGAGCGGGAACTGGCACAGCAGATGGGTGTCTCTCGGCCGGTGATTCACGAAGGGCTTTTGGAGCTGGGGGCGAGGGGGCTCATTTCCATTCGCCCGCGACATGGCTGGATTGTCAACAACTTTACGGAAGAAGGTGCACTGCCGCTGCTTTCGAGCCTTTACCGTTTTTCGGCGCCGCAATCGGCTGCCCGTATCGATGCCGATTTGGAAGAAGTCCGCCGAATGATTTTGACAAAATCGTTGATGCAGTATTTTTCTTCCGATGTAGCGAAAAAAGAAACCAATTCGCCGCTTATCGAAAAATTGAACAAAATCTACACAGAAGAAAAGAAAAATAATACAGGACGTTTACGCCCTGCCGACATACGGCGGTTGACCGAATTGGATTTCCTTTTTTATCGTGCAATTATTGAAGCGGGTGGTAATACCGTATTCCTCCTGCTTTTTAATTCGGCGCGGGAACTGTACCACCAAAAGCTGGAACAGTTCTTTACCGAAAATACCGGCAATATTCAAACGGCCTCAGCCTTAAAATCACAACTCATTGCTCATATTGCTGACGGAAACCAACAAGAGACATTGGCGCTGCTTGAGAAAATGACTTCAATCGGCGCATATACCGTTTTGGAATCGAGTAGCGGAATATAGTATCATGAAAACCTATCTGCAAAAACTCGAGCAAAAGATTAAAAAACGGTACCCCCAGCTGAAACTTTCGGCAGCATGGGACGGCCGGTCGGTAATATTGACCGGAGACGCGCCTACGGTTGAAGAACGATACGCAGCCGGTGTTTTTTTTGTAAAAAAGTGTAAGCGCCTGCCCGGATATAAGGGGTTGGTGAACGATATAACCGTCGCCGGAAAGGGTGAACCGCCGATGCGGATGCCGGAAGTGCGGGATAATCTTTTAGCGGGTAAAACATTCGATATCGTAATTATCGGCGCCGGTGTTGTCGGATGCGCAATTGCACGGGAACTGTCCCGCTATGATTTAACAATTGCCGTTCTCGAAAAAGAATGCGATTGCGCAATGCAGGCGTCCTCCCGCAACGATGGTATGATCCATCCCGGATTTGCGGACAATCCTTCAAAGATAAAAGGCAGACTGAACACCCGCGGCAACCGTCTCTACCGTAAACTGGACAAAGAACTAGGATTTCAAACCGAATGGCCGGGCAGCTTTATGCTGTTTAACTCTCCACTCCTGAAACTGCTCGTGCCGTTTATGCACCGGAGGGCGGCAAAAAACGGTGTTGACGGGCGAGTTGGATATCGAAATAAAACAACAATACAAACCATGGAACCGAACCTAAGTACGGAATACTATGGCGGTTTTTGGATGCCTTTCTCCGGCATTGCTTCTCCTTTTAAGGTAACAATTGCCTTTGCGGAAAATGCTGCGGCAAACGGCGTATCTTTTTTCTTTGAAACCGCTGTAACCGGTTTTGACAAAACGAACGACTTGATTTCGGCAGTGCACACAAACCGCGGTACGCTGAACGCCCGTCTTATCATTAACGCAGCGGGCGTATGGTCGGATAAAATTGCAGAATTTGCGGGAGACCGTTTCTTTTCGATTCATCCCCGCAAGGGCATGGATATTATCCTCGACAAAAAGAAACGGAATTTTCAGTATACCATTATCGGAAAGCCAAATCTTCTTAATTCTTCAAAACAGCATTCAAAAGGCGGCGGAATTATCCCCTGTATAGAAGGGAATATCCTTGTCGGGCCTACCGCGCATGAGGTATACGACCGTGAAGACTACGGTACCGATGCCGAAGATGAACACGCCTTGCTTGAGCAAATGTCCATGAATAAGACGCTTTCGCGGGGCGATATCATCGCGTATTATAGCGGTATCCGTGCAGCAACGTGGGAGGAAGACTTTATCGTTGAAACGTCCGAAAAGGTACCCAACTTAATTCACGCTGCGGGTATTCAATCGCCGGGTTTTGCTTCCGCTCCGGCAATTGCAGAAGATATTACAGCGCTTGCACTCCGGCGCTTTCCTGCCACCCTCAAAGAAAAACCGGACTTTATACCGCGCCGCGCCGCACCCCGCGAAACAGCCACCATGCACGACGCCGAGCGGCATATGCTTATCAAACAGGATCCGCTCTACGGGAAAATTGTCTGCCGCTGCGAGCAGATTTCCGAAGGGGAGATACGGGATGCGGTCAGGAGCTGCCTTGCGCTCGGTATGCAGAATATCAGCCTTGATGCGGTAAAACGCAGGTGCCGTGTCGGAATGGGGCGGTGCCACGGCGGTTTTTGTACGCCGCGGGTAATGGAAATCATCAGCCGGGAAGCCGGTATTCCGCTTGAGCGCATTACGAAAAAAGGCTGCTCGTCATACATACTGAACAGCCCACTACCGGCAGGCGAAGGGAAGGCGGCATTATGAAACGCTTTTATGATATCATTGTGATTGGAGCGGGTCCTGCCGGTATGGCTGCCGCCCTTGCCGCCGCCGAAAAAGACCCGCAGTGCAGCATCGCACTCATAGAACGGGAAGAGCATATCGGGGGTATTTTAAAGCAGTGTATTCACGACGGCTTCGGGCTCATTCGATTTAACGAGCGGCTGACCGGCCCCGAATATGCGTGGCGGTATCGCGATATGCTCGATCAGCATTCCAACATCGACATATTCGTATCCACCTTTGTTATCCGTATTGTGCAGCAGAACGGCAGCGGCTTTGAATTGACCTTTACCAATCCGCAGAACGGCATTTTTAATCTTTCCTGCACTGCACTCATTTCCGCAACGGGTTGCAGAGAACGCACCGACCGCCAAGTGTTTATTCACGGCGACCGGCCTTCGGGGGTATTCACCGCAGGACAGGCACAAGCCTTTATCAACCTAAAGGGGTACCTTCCCGGCAAGCGGTTTGTCATTTTGGGCAGCGGAGACATCGGACTCATTATGGCGCGGCGGCTCACCCTCGAAACCGCACACATCGGCGGCAGCGTAGAGGGCATCTACGAGGTAAAGAGCGAACCGTCGGGACTGACCCGCAATATCGTGCAATGCCTTGAAGACTACGGTATTCCGCTCCGCCTTTCTACGACGGTGAGCGCCTTGCACGGGGCAGGACGCTTGGAGGGCGTAACCGTTACGCAGGTTGACGGACGGATGCAGCCGGTCGCCGGTACGGAACGGTACATTCCCTGCGACACCCTCATATTGAGCGTCGGGCTTATCCCCGAAAACGACATCCTCGACAGTCTTGCGCCGAACATGGACACGCGGACAAAGGGGCCGCAGGTTAATCAATATATGGAAACAACCGTGCCGGGACTTTTCTCCTGCGGAAACGCACTCCATGTCAACGACCTCGTAGACTATGTTTCCGAGTCGGGCAGTATTGCCGGGGAACGGGCTGCCTTACTCTGCAGCAGGATACCGTTTGAAGGTAATACCATCGCGGGAAGAAGTCAGTCAACGGAATATCGCATGGCGGCACTCGCGAGGATTGAGCCATACTTCACGGAAGTACAGCCGGCGGCACTGCGCAAAAATCCTGCTGAAATTCCCATCTGTGCCGATAAAACGCTGCTATACCAAACACCCGCCCGTATCGTACCGGACGGGAAGCAGGCGGTGCTGTACTTCCGGTCTGCGGCGCAACGGGAGCAAGCGGTATTGACGATTACCGCGGAAACAAAAACAGGCTCAAAGATTCTTTTCAAAAAAACATTCCGGTCATTAAAACCGCCGGAGATGGAGCGGATTATAGTAGATACCGCATCGATACCGACCTACACACAGCAACTATTCCTTTCGCTGACTGACCCAGAACCGGTACATCGGGCAAAGGAGGCGAAATGATCAAAAAGCTAACTTGTATTGCGTGTCCGCGCGGCTGTGCATTAACCGTGACAATCGATGATGCAACGAATATAATAGAAGTAAGCGGAAACAGCTGCCCTAAGGGAGCCATTTACGGCAAACAGGAAGTGCTGTGCCCTATGAGAACGCTCACGACCACCGTTGCCTGCCGGTCAGCTCGGTGTAATGGAAAAACGACAGGATTCGGTGAGCCTGAGGTTATTCGCCTGCCGGTAAAAACCGGATGTGAAATTCCGCTTGAGGAGATGAAATCTATGATAGAAAAAATACGCACTATTACCGCCTCCACTCCGGTACGGTACGGCGACTGTCTTGCGCAGCTTACCGCTGAAAACGGGACAAAAATACCGATTCTCGCCTGTGCAAGTACGGAGGCCGAATGATTATGAACAATCAATCGACGATTATCTCAATCGACTGCGGTACCCAAAGTTTACGCGTTATTATCTTTGCGGAAGACGGTTCGGTACTCGCAAAAAAGCAGATCATGTATAAACCGTGCGTCAGCCCGCGGCCGGGATGGGCGGAACAAGACCCTGCTGTGTGGTGGAATGCACTTTGCAAAGGTGCGGCTGCCCTCAAAGGAGAATATCCCGATTTAATAGCCCGCGCAAAGGGGATCGGCGTAACAGCCCAGCGGGACACCGTTATCCTCATTGGGAAAGACGGAAACGTACTGCGCCCTGCAATCACGTGGCTCGATACCCGAAAGGCACGCGGCCGGTATCATCCGAATTTCATTATGAAGGCTGCGCTGAAAGCAGTCGATTACTACGAAAAAATCATGCACTCCCAAAGCGACGGTCAGTGCAACTGGATACAGGAAAACGAGCCGGAAATTTGGAAGAAAACCTGGCGGGTTTTGATGGTTTCGGGCTATCTTCAATACCGGCTTACGGGAATTGCCGCGGATTCTCCTTCATCCTTAGTCGGACACATTCCCTTTGATCATAAAAAGCAAAAGTGGGCATCGCCCGGACACATCACGGCGAAGATATTTCCGATAGATGATGATAAAAAATGCAGTGTTGTGCAAAGCGGGAAAGAAATCGGACGGGTTTCCGCTCAAGGCACGCTGGAAACGGGGCTTCCTGCCGGTATACCGGTCATCGCCTGCGGCAGCGATAAGGCATGCGAAACGCTCGGTATGGGATGTCTCGATGCAAAAACCGCCTCCCTCAGTTTCGGCACGACGGCGACGGTAGAAATATGTACCGATCGCTACACGGAACCTATCCGCTTCCTGCCCGCATACAGCGCTGCCTATCCCGGACGTTGGGTACCGGAAATCGAAATATTCCGCGGCTACTGGATGATCAGCTGGTTTAAGGACGAGCTCGGCTATGAAGAACGGGCAAAGGCGACGGCAACCGGTATTATTCCGGAGCAAATTATGGATCGGCTTCTCGACTCCTCACCACCCGGCTGCTACGGCCTGATGCTGCAACCGTATTGGGGAGCAAGCCTTAAAGACCATTACGCAAAAGGCTCGATGATCGGCTTCGGCGACGTACACGGACGGCACGCAATATACCGTGCAATCGTCGAGGGGCTTGCCTACTCGCTGCGGGAGGGGCTGGAACAACTGCAACGGCAAAGCGGCGTTCCCGTACAAAAGGTTGCCGTTTCGGGCGGTGCCTCGCAGAGCGACCGTATCTGCGGCATCACTGCCGATATTTTAAACAAGCCGCTTGTCCGTGGTGCGACAACGGAAACTTCCGCATTGGGTGCCGCGATCTTAACGGCGTACGGGACGGGATGTTATTCAAGTATCGAAGAAAGCACCAAAAACATGGTTCATTTTGCGCGGGAATTTAACCCTTCACCGGATAACCGCGAATTATATGATGAGCTCTATAAAATATACACGCAGATATATCCTATCTTAAAGCATGTGTATAAACGGATACGGGAAGTAACCGGTTATCCGTCATAAAAAGTAGTTTTAATAGGAGATGACTATGGCTGAACGTAAGGTATACAAGAATTTTAAACCGGAGTGGGAGCAAGTTCCCCCGCCGCCGGCTTCATTCCGATCGATTTTAAAATGGGGAGATCCCAACGAATTTAAGGAACCGAATGAAAGGCTCTTTACCTTTATGAAAGGCGAGCTCGGCTTAACCGATGCCGATTTTCAGCAGAAGGGCGCCGACGGACACGAAGTTGTGCCCGAAACATTAGCGACGCCGCCGCTTGAACCGGAGCATGTCGCATTCTTTGAATCCGTGTGCGGTAAAGAGAATGTCAGTACCAAGGGATACAACCGGCTTTCCGTGGCTTACGGCAAAACCATGTACGACCTCTACCGGCTGCGGGAAAATATCACCGAAAATGCCCCGCGGGCAGTGCTCTATCCTTCAAGCCATGAAGAAATCGTGCAGATTGTCGAATACTGCCAAAAGCAGCACATCCCCCTCTATGTATACGGCGGCGGCTCTTCGGTTACCCGCGGTGTGGAAGCGTTTAAGGGTGGCATCAGCCTTGATATGCGGCGGAACTTTAACAAGGTGATTAACTTTAACGAAACCGATCAGACCATCACGGTTGAAGCAGGGATGTCCGGCCCCCAGCTCGAAAAAATCTTGAGCGAAGCGAAAACCCGTTTCGGCGCACGGCACGCATACACGTGCGGACACTTTCCGCAGTCGTTTGAATACTCCTCCGTCGGCGGTTGGACGGTAACGCGGGGCGCCGGTCAGAACTCAACCTATTACGGTAATATTCACGATATCGTGATGGGACAGACTTATGTTACTCCCGCCGGCGTCATTAAAAGCTACGGACTTCCCGCCCACGCCGTCGGCCCTGATATCGATGAGCTGATGATGGGGTCGGAGGGAGCGTTCGGCGTACTGACGCATGTAACGCTGAAAATTTCCCGCCTGACTGCGGAGAACCGCCGGTATTTCAGCTTTATGTTTAAGGACTGGCAGAGCGGACGCGACGCCGCGCGGGAAATTATGCAAGCCGAAGCAGGCTATCCTTCCGTGTTCCGCCTATCCGACCCCGAAGAAACCGATGCGATGATGAAGCTCTACGGCGTGGAAGGCACACCGCTCGAAAGCTTGATGAACCTCCGCGGATATAAAGCGCATGACCGCTGTATGTTCTTGGGTTGGACAGAGGGAGAACGAGGATTTTCTTCAAACCTCTTCCGCATCGTAAAAAAAATCAGCAAAGCTCACGGCGGACTGTACCTCACCGGCTATCCCGCACATAAATGGGAAGAAGGCCGCTTTACCGACCCCTATTTACGGGAATCGCTGCAGGACTACGGCATCATCATCGACACGATGGAATGCTCCGTTACCTGGGAGATGATGGGCAGAGTGCATGAAAAGGTTCGCGCCTTTGCAAAATCCCGCCCGAACACGGTCTGCATGACACACCTTTCCCATGCGTATGAGCAGGGAGCCAACCTCTATTTTATCTTTATCGGGAAATTCCGCGATAAAGAAGAATATGCAGAGTATCAGTTCGGTATCTTTGATAATATCATGGAACAGGGCGCTGCGATGAGCCACCACCACGGTGTCGGCAAGATGACGGCCGCATGGGTGGAACAATCGATCGGCACGGATAGGCTGAATATTTTCCGCGCGTTAAAAAAGCATTTTGACCCCGACAACATTATGAACCCGGGCGGCACTCTCGGCATCGACATGACCGAAGAGCAAAAGCGCAAGCCGAAGTTCTGCAGCAGAACATGGGATAATCCTGCGTATTAAGGGGTATTGCTCAAAATAACAGAGCCGCTAAAAAAGCCGATTAAACCGTACGGTCTAATCGGCTTTTAGGGATTTACTAATTTTGTTTTATAATTCGTTCTTATATCGTTATTTTGCGGGAAGATTCCTCTTCTGTATTATCTAAAAAAATCTCAGTCCCTAAATTTACGTGAAGTTCCTCACACTGCTTTAATAGTTCCGGCGATAAATTAAAAGCATCATGCCTATTAATGTATAGTCCAATATAATAGTTTATTCTCCCTCCTGTTTTAACAAATATATCTAAGAACGATGTATCGTCTATAATCTTTCTAAAAAATGTATTGGTATATTCAACAGCTTCCTCTAACTCGCCGCATTCCCATATACCGGAGATTTCATAGCATATATAAGATTCTTTATGAAATCCGCTAAGAATTTTACCATTGGGTAAAACCCATGGAGCGCCGACTGAAAACTCTACATCCGGTTTTGCAGTAAAATGTTTTTTTATTTCATTGCTACTCAACGATGGATGAAATAATTGTATTGCAATATCTACATTTCCTCGCATAAGATTCTCTCATTTATTCAGTGATTCTTATCTAATATAAATTGAAATACATCTGTCAAAGCAAAATCATCACCATCACAATAGAAGTGCTCTAGATATGTTTCATCAGAATAAAATCCTTCGTAAAAATCCATACCAAGGATTTTATCAAAAAATTCTACTGCAAAAACGTTCATTTTTTAGAAACTACACTTCTATTATTATACTTTTATTATACTTTTTTGCCTAATTCTGCAACTGCATAATCCAGATTATCAACATCACACATTTCAACTATTTCTTTTTTGATTTTAAATATTTTATATGTGTAAAGAAGCACAGGCGACCGCCTAAACAGCTTTCGTGACAAAATAAATATCAGCTTTGAAAACGGTGTTAGACAATTTAGGCATAGGCGTACATTTTTATTGTTTCAAACTCTCGGGAATGATTATTGTTTTCTTCTTCCAAATCATACAGATTCTGAAGATTGAGCCAGAATTCTGCTGTCGTTCCAAAGAATTTTGAAAATCTGATAGCGGTATCCGCAGTAATTGAACGCTTTCCGTGAATTATTTCAGAGATTCTTGTTTCAGGAACATTGATTTCTTTTGCCAGACGATATGCAGAAATGCTCATTGCATCTAAAAAATCTTCTTTAAGAATTTCTCCTGGATGAACATTGGGTAATTTTTTATCAGTGATAATCTGTGATTCTAACATTTTCTGCACCTCCATTTTCAAACTTAAAAACAATTCTCCATTGATCATTTATTCTGATTGAATAAAATCCGTCTAAATTCCCAGCAAGTTTTTCTAAACGATTACCTGGAGGAATCCTTAAATCTTCTACAACTTTTGCAGCTTCAATCATTCGAAGTTTTCTTCTTGCAACATTCTGAATCGTCATCGGTAACTTTTTACTTTTATTACCTTTGCATATTGATGCTGTTTCTATATCATCAAAACTTCTTATCATATTTCCATACTAACGCTAAACAGAAGCACTTGTCAACCCAAAAGCTTGATGAATCTCCGCGGATACAAAGCGCACGACCGCTGTATATTCTTGGGCTGGACGGAAGGTGAACGAGGATTTTCTTCAAACCTCTTCCGCACCGTAAAAAAAATCAGCAAAGCCCACGGCGGACTGGACTGTACATCACCGTTAAAAAAGCATTTTGACCCCGACAACATTATGAACCCGGGCGGCACCCTCGGCATCGACATGACCGAAGAGCAAAAGCGCAAGCCGAAGTTCTGCAGCAGAACATGGGATAATCCTGCGTATTAAGGGGTATTGCTCAAAATAACAGAGCCGCTAAAAAAGCCGATTAAACCGTACGGTCTAATCGGCTTTTAGGGATTTACTAAAAAGTTCTGCTGAGTTTTTAGAGATGCCCTTATATTTTTAGAAATCAATTTCCTTGCCGTAATACGCTGCAAGATAAATCTTCTTAATATCGGCGGCAGAGGTTTTGCGCGGATTGGTCAGCGTACAAGCATCATTAAATGCTCTTTCGCTCATCAAATCCAATACCTTGAGGAACTTATCTTCTGCAATAACAGTGTTCTTGCCTTCCTGAATAGTGCGGGTGATACCCACTTTCCGGTTCAAGGCAGAGACAGCCTTTGCAATATCGTCGATACCCAAAGCGCCTTCCAGCTTGCTGTAGCGGTCGGTTTCTTTTCTGTTGTAGTTGATAATATACGGAAGCATGATTGCATTCGCTTCACCGTGTGTCAGATGGAATTCACCGCCGATCTTATGCGCCATCGAGTGTACGATACCGAGTGAGCAGTTGCTGAATGCGATACCGGCAACGGTGGATGCTGTGTGCATTTTTCCGCGTGCTTCCATATCGTTTCCGTTTGCAACAGCCCGTTCCAGATACTCGAATACCAGCCGGATTGCTTCAAGTGCATAGGGGTCGGTGTAATCGTCATGAGCGGTAGACACATAAGCTTCGATAGCATGGGTCATAACGTCCATACCTGTCTGAGCCGTTACCAGCGGCGGCATCTTTGCAGGGATTCTATCATCAACAATTGCAATATCGGGGATAATATCAGGGCTTACGAGCGGATATTTGATATTCTTTTCCGTGTCGGTAATAACGGAGAAGGCGGTAATTTCGGAAGCGGTTCCGGAGGTAGACGGGATACCGACTAATTTTGCTTTTGTCCGCAGCTTCGGGAATTTGAAAGCGGCTAAATCGTCAAAGTTATAGCCGGGATATTCGTAGTACACCCACATGATTTTTGCAGCATCCATTGCAGAACCGCCGCCCAATGCGATAATCCAGTCGGGATTAAAGGCTGCCATCTTTGCGCCGCCTTCTTTACAGGTTTTAACGGAAGGATCGGGTTCTACGCCGTCGATAACCAGCACTTGCATACCAGCTTTTTCCAGATAGCCCTTTGCTTCATCAATAAAGCCGAATTTTTTCATCGAGCTTCCGCCGGTAACAATAGCGGCTTTCTTTCCTTCCAACGTAGAAAGGAATTCCAAGGCTCCCACACCGTGTACAATCTTCGGGGGGATGCTGAATGTTGCGTACTTCATAATTTATACTCCTTCATAATCCAAAGAACTATTCAATATCCGTTGTATTACACTCAGCGGATATTTAATCGTCCTTTTATTATTAGTATAAATATAACGATATTTTATTATTTAGTAAAGAGGGAAAACGATAAAAAAACACCGATCGGTCAGAAATCATTGACTAACCGGTGTTAACCGAATGAAAAAATTCAGAAGTTCTATTGACATTACAATCAAACCGCTGTATAGTCACAGATATAAATTCATAAGAACAACAAAAACTTTCTTTCAAAGAAGGTACATGATGACACAGACGGAGGATTTTATATGAGAGAAGCTATTGAGCAATTAAAACAGATTATTTCCGAAGCGGAAACCGTTGTCATCGGTGCAGGGAGCGGTCTTTCCACTTCGGCAGGTTTCACCTATTCCGGTGAGCGGTTTAAAAAATACTTTTCCGATTTTGCGGTCAAGTACGGTTTTCAAGATATGTATTCGGGCGGGTTTACGCCTTTTGCCTCGCTTGAAGAGCGTTGGGCATACTGGAGCCGCTATATTATGATAAACCGTTATATGGATCCGCCCAAACCGGTTTATGACAACCTACTTTCGCTTGTGCGGAACAAAGACTATTTTGTACTGACAACAAACGTAGATCATTGTTTCCAAAAAGCAGGTTTTGACAAGGAGCGGCTCTTTTATACGCAGGGCGACTACGGGCTGTTTCAATGCAGTGAACCGTGTCATCACAAAACGTATGACAACGAAAAACAAATCCGCGCAATGTGGGAATTCCGCAGCGAGATGAAAATCCCGTCAGAACTTGTACCGCATTGCCCTGTCTGCGGGAAACCGATGAGTATGAACCTTAGGGCAGATGACACGTTTGTTACAGACGAGGGCTGGGATCAGGCTGCCAACCGCTATCAAACATTTTTACAAAGCCGGAAGATAATAAGCCGGTCAGGGCAACAAGAAGGACCGGGGGACGTGTTGTTTCTTGAACTGGGGGTTGGAAGAAACACCCCCGGAATTATAAAGTATCCGTTTTGGCAGATGACGGCAAAAAACCCGAATGCACAGTATGTTTGTATCAATTTTGGGGAAGCGTTTGCACCGTACGAAATAGAAAAGCGGTCGCTCTGTATCAATGATGACATTGGCGCGGTTTTGCAGGAGCTACTATAAAAAAATCAGATAAGGGTGAAATATGAAAATCAGTGTTCGTTTTACAGCAGCGGTTCATACGCTTTTGTGCATTCAGTATTTTGAAAAGGATATGCGCGTTACTTCGGATTTTATTTCTGCAAGCACGGGTGTCAATGCTGTTATCATAAGAAAAATTTTGCTGCAGCTGCAAAAGGCGGGATTGGTAAAAACTGCGGCAGGGATCGGCGGTTCACACTTGGCACGGAAGGCTGATACAATCACGCTGCTGGATGTATACAACGCAATCAATGAGGGAGCAGAGGAACGGGAGGTTTTCAATTTCCATCCGAATCCGAATCCGGAATGCCCTGTCGGAAGCAAGATTCACCGCGTGCTTGATGCTGCATTGCAAGAGGCGCAACAAGCGATGGCAGATTCGCTTAACAAAACAACAATTGCCGATTTAGGAGCGGGAATATAACAGTAGTCTTGTTTCTTTTACGCATCCGCACGAATAAAAAAAGCTGAGGACTTGCAGACCTAAGGATACAATATCCAAACGTCCAAGATCCTCAGCTTTATACTATTTACAACTCTATAGAAGGATTCGCTTGCGTCAAAATTTCGGTTGTAACAGCTGCACCAAGGTACTTTTGAGCATATTCGCCGATAAGCGCCAATGCGCCTTTTAAGTCTTCCAAGCGGGCAGGATCGAGATTCTCCATAATGATAAACGCATTTTTCGTATTTTCCGTAATCATCGTGCGCTGCCCGTCACGCCAATTAAAACAGCGGCAGACGGCGCCTTTATTATCGCGGTAGCACAACTCCCCTTCCATGGTTTGGCTATGCTCTTCATCGCCGAGCGCAAAAAAATCGTCACCACCCTTTGTAACACCGAGGATTAAATCGCCGTCAAAGGCATCGCTGTCTTCCGCTCCGCACGGCAAGCCGAATTGCAATGACGCAGCATTGTAAATATCTACCAGCGGATTAATGTACGAAACGGGATTTTGTTTTTCAACCCGTTTCAACAGCGCTTCGATACTGCACCGAACGCCTTTCTTTGTCTTAAACTTACGATACGCATCCCGCCAGATAGCGATAACGGGGTTTTCGCTGAACACATTTTTTACCAAAAATTTTTCCGCATCGGCATTGCTTCGTGAAAGTAATACCTTTATATCACGGACACTTTCGCCGCTATTATCTATACCCTTTAACAGTACCACACCGAGCTGCGCCTGAGGAAAAAGTTCCCAAAAAGAAGCATCCGCCAAAAATTTACTCATAATATCTTCGTATCTCCTTTGTTATAAATGATGACAATGTAAAATAGTATCGCTACTATAAAAGTATACTATTCTTTTGTAAAGAGGCCGAAAATGTAGTTATGGAAACAATTATACTGGGACTTGGCTCCAACCGCGGAGATTCAAAAACAATCCTTGCAGAGGCTATTAAACGGCTCGCATCATTCTTAAGCGGAATCCGTACCTCATCCGTCTATATTACAAAACCGCAGGATTACCTCGATCAGGACGATTTTTACAACATGGTTGTATCGGGAAACTATGCAGGAAGCCCCGCAGCACTGCTTAAAACGCTCCAGCAGATTGAAGCGGATTACGGCAGAAACCGTGAAGCTGAAATTCCCAAAGGCCCCCGCACACTCGACATCGATATTCTCTTTTTCGGAAGTCAAATTGTTAAGCTCGATAATCCTCCGCTTATCATCCCGCACCCCGCAGTATACCGGCGAGCTTTTGCACTCATCCCCTTGTTGGAACTGTATCCTGACTACAGTGACCCCGTTACGCAACAGCTGCTCGCCGCCGCACTCGCTGCCCTACCCGATCAAGGCGTACGAAAAAGTCTCTGATGTGGTAGATGCGTCGTATATTTTCAAAAGTTCCATTCTTCGATATAATACCGCCCATGATAACAGGCGAAGATGAAAAGCACGAAGAACAGAACAACGAGGCGCTGAGTGCGTTTAAAGTCAATGATTTTGAAGGGCCGCTCGACCTTCTGCTCTTTTTAATTAAGAAAAATGAGATCAATATCTACGATATTCCCATCGGGGACATAACCGAACAGTATCTTGAATACCTCGATTATGCGGTAAGCCTCAATCTGGACAGCTTAACCGAGTTTTATGAATTGGCGGCGCATCTTATCTACATTAAAAGCAAGATGCTCCTTCCCGTCGAGGTTGATCTGGACGATGAGGATATCGAAGACCCGCGTATGGAATTGGTCAACAAGCTGATTGAGTATCAAAAATTTAAAAAACTGTCGGTTTTAATGGAAGAAAAAGAAAGCGAGGCCGAATGGTTTTTTGAGCGCAAGAAAATACAGCACGCGCTTCCCTTTACCGAAGAAAACCTGTGGGAGCGGGTTGATACGTGGGAGCTTTTACGGACGTTCTCAAAACTGATGTCTAATTATAATTCGGAACAAATTCTTGACCTGTACGAAGAAGTGTCCGTAAACGAAAAGCTGACGCTGATGAACGAATTTTTGGAAGAAAAGGGTGAATGCCTTTTTACCGATTTAATTGTACGGAAGGGCAATCTGCTGGATGTTATTTGCGCTTTTATGGCACTGCTTGAGGCGGTCAAATTCAGGATGGCAAGTATCTGGCAAAACAGGATGTTCGGCGATATAAAAATACGCCCGTGGGAAGCTGCCCGCAATGATGATGGAGTATAAAATGGAAAAAGAAACAGCTCTCGTAGAGGCAATCCTCTATTTGGAAGGAGAGCCGCTTGACGACGCTGCAATCAGTAAAATTGCCGGCTTATCGGTCGATGTCGTAAAAGAATGTATTAAAAATCTGAAAGATTCATATTCGGAAGGTTCGAGCGGTATCGAAATTACACAGATGATGGGCGGCTGGATTATCACGCCCAAAAAAGAATTTTGGGATGCGCTGAAAGACCGCTACGGTAAAAAGAACGAGAACCGGCTTTCGCGCGCTGCAATGGAAACGCTGTCGATTATCGCCTATTCTCAGCCGATAACCCGTGCCGAAATCGAGGCAATCCGCGGAGTTTCCGCCGACACAATGATTAGGCTTTTAGTAGAAAAAGAGCTGATTAAAGAAGTGGGGAAAAAAGATATTCCCGGAAAACCGGTGCAATTCGGCACGACCAAAGAATTTTTAAAAGTATTCGGTCTCAACAGCATTGCGGACTTACCCAAGATGGATGAGACGGAGCAGGAGCGGTTCGAACTTGCGCGGTAACAATCATTTTTCCAAATCGCCCCGAGCTTTCGACAGCAAACGGATAAAATCTTTCGATAACGGCACTCTTAACAAAGACGACAAAAACAGCGGCAGGCGAACCGAATATTTCAACAACGGTACAGCTCCCGAAGATAACGGAAAAAGCGGCAAGGAGGAGATGCGGCTGCAAGTCTATCTTGCCCATGCGGGGGTGGCGTCGCGGCGTGCCTGCGAAAAGATCATCGCGGAGGGGCGCGTTTCCGTAAACGGAACGCTTGTTACCGACATGGGCAGCAAGGTTCGCATGGGTGATACGGTACTCCTTGACGGGAAGCCGGTGCATCCCGAAGCGCGCAAATGCTACGTGCTTTTGAACAAACCGGCGGGCTTTGTCTGCACGCTCTCCGACGAAAAAGGACGCCCCACTGCCGCAGACCTTTTAAAAGAGACCTACAGCGAGCGGCTCTACAACATCGGCAGGCTCGATATGTTTTCGAGCGGGGCAATCCTCTTTACCAACGACGGGGATTTTGCCGCAAAGATAGAACACCCGTCGGCGCAGATCGAAAAGGAATATGTCATCGAAACCACGCAGGACTTTCCGCCGGAGCTGCTCACCCGCTTTGAACGCGGTATCCGCGTTGACGGCATTTTTTACAAATGCCGTTCAGCCGCTGCCGTAAACCACCGTAAGCTGCGGATTGTACTTGTTGAAGGGAAAAATAGAGAAATCCGCCGCGTGCTGGATTCCTTTAACTGCACGATAAAGCGGCTGATGCGGGTTCGCATCGGGAATCTTGAGCTGGGAACCCTGAAAGCAGGAGAGTTCCGCGACCTTACTGCAAAAGAGCGGCAGGCGCTGCTAGACCTCGCAGCGGAGAGTCAAAACGGGGAGCGAAAGTACACAGAATAATTTTTTTACTCAATCGTATACTCGATAAAGCCTTGTGCTTTCCGTTTGATGATTTCTCCGATTCCGGCGCGTACGGTTCTGATATTTTTATACTGTATGTCGTCCATCCCCTGCCCCGCTAAGGCATTATGGCACAGAGCTATGTCGCAACCGCAGTCTGTAAAATCATTTTCAAGATTCTTAAAATATTGCACAACGTCTCCGGCAAACACGATTTCAATTTCCGCTGTATCGCCGGTTTCTTTGCAATAATTTCGGTAATTGACTAATTTATTTTGCAATTTAGCAATTAACTGAAGCTTTTCTATTCTGAATAAAACTTTATAGTGCATAGTGCCGAAACTATACCCTGCGCTTATGCACCTGTCAAGAAAGTCCGCATATAGTTTCCGGCATCAGCACATCGATAGCCGCCTGTATATGTTCGGGTACCGGCACGGTAAAAAGGCGAAGCGTGCCGCCGATGGGAAATCGGAGGCGGTATGCGCAGAGCTGGAGCTTTTTAATGCGGGCGGTTTTCCAAAGCTGTTTATTTAATGCAAAGTTTCCGTGCTTATCGTCGCCGATAATCGGGCAGCCGATACCGGCAAGGTGAATACGGATTTGGTGCATTCTGCCGGTATGCAATCGGACGGAGAACAAGCTGTATGCGTCAGTACCCGCAAGCAGTTTGTATGCACTTGAGGCAGGCTTTGGCGTGCCGTTTTCCATAATCGGCGTATCGATAATGCCTTCTTTCGGAATGAGTTTCAGTGTTTTTTTATTTACAGAATGTTCAAAACTGCCGAAGCATAATGCAAGATATTCCTTTTCGACCGCCCGCAACTCAAACAAGGTACGGCACGAACGGGCGGCGGCGGCGCTTTTTGCAACTACCAATAAGCCGGAAGTCTCTTTATCCAGCCGGTGTACCGGAAATATTTCTGTCCTGAGCTGCTTGCTTAAAATCTCGGTAAGGCACACGGCAATGTGCGCCCCGCCCTGTACCGGAATACCGTAAGGCTTATTGACGATACAAATTGCCTCGTCCTCATATACAATCGGAATGGATTTCTTTACAATATTTTGTTGACTATTGTGCATAGTGGGGAGTATATGATGAATCGGAAAAAATTTCAGCACTTGTTATGTTTCATTCTTTTATCGTTTTGTATCGGCCATCCGCTTCGGGCGGAACTGATCAGCAATCCTTCATTAGGCTATACATTGGATTTACCGGAGGGATTCAGACAGGTGAATTCCCGGGATAATTCCCGTTATCTTTATCAAAATACAATTATCCCCGTCGGATTACAGGTTGCACTCTACCCGTATCAGCAGTTCGGTACGGTGACCGCTGCGGCGGAACATATTTTTTCTCAACTGAAAGCGCAAAAAAAAGCGATACAATTTTTGATGCAGGGCAACCCCGCGCTCGTTGCAAACCTTCAATTTACACAGCAAAACCAAAAACAGGCGGGGTGGCTTTTGGTGCAGCCGCTCGCCGAACAAAAGGGATGGCTGGTTGTCTTAACAACAACACAGGCGGCAAAAGCGCAGGAATATGAGCCGATGATGATTTCCTGCTTGGATGCGGTGTTCATCAGCCGTCAGTCCTTTTTTGAACCCGGTCCGATGATTCAGGCCGTTTATCCCAAAGAAGGAACGGTAAAAAAAGAAGTGCTCTTTAACGGAAAAAAACTTTCCGTGCATTTTGACCGCTCGGATTCCGAAGCAAACCAAGCAGTAATAGACCGCGAGTTTGCCCTGCTGACACGCTATCTTAATTCCCCGCTGCAGCAAAAAGCATGGCAGCGCTATTACCGGATGATTTACCGCGACAGTATTGCCCGATGCCGCCATCTTGCGCTGATGCTGGAAAAAGAATTAATAGAAGTGGACAAAAAAGGAAAAATGCCCGCTGCGGAAACCGTCGCCGCAGTCCTACTTGATTGGATGCAGGATTTTACCTATGCAAGGGATGAAAGCGGAGCCGACTTTCTCAATATTCCGGCCGTGTGCAGCGACCGAAGCGGCGATTGCGACAGCCGCGCACTGCTGATGTCCGTACTATTGCAGTACTTCAATATCGATTCAATCTTGATGATTGCCCCGGAACAAAAGCATGCGGTTGCAGCCGTAGACTGTACCGGCGACGGGGCACGCTTTACCCACAACGGCAAGCGCTATCTTATTGCAGAAACAACGGCAAAGGTTGCGCTCGGCAAAATCGCACAAGACCTTGCCGATCCCCGCCTCTGGTTCGCCGTCGATTGGTACGTTCCGCCCGAACGGGACGAATACGGTTTCGGTAAGAAGGAATAAGCACTATTGGGAGCCTCTAAAAATCTAACCGATTTTTTAGAGGTGCCCTATTGCTTTTTTACTCAAGCATATTCTTCTGCCGCATAATTTCAAAAACACTCGACTTTCCAAGGAAGTGCGCAGTACCGGCAAAGACAAACGTATTGCCGCCTTCGCGCAGGTATTCATCGAATTTCTGTGCCCATATCCGGTTCCGATCGGTCAACAACGCATCGATATAAGCTTGCGCTTTTTTCTCAGAAAAAGAGGACGGTACTTCCAAAAGTAATTCGACAAGTAACGCTGAAAGTTTTTTTCGATTATTGCTGAGGTAAAGGTCTCGAATCGTATGTACTTCCGCTATACTCTTGTCTATATCTCGCAGCGCTTGTATAGAATCCTTTAATATTGCTAGCTGATCTTCAAAAGTACCGTATGACAAAGCTGCAATTTGCTGCTCTGCCGTATCGAGTGCCTCGATTTTCTTATTTTCCGCACGCTGCATCAAATACATATCGATACCATCTGAGGGATCCATCCCAGCCTTAAACGTCAGTAATTGAACCAGTACCGTATTTAAGACCCACGGATTAAATAAGGCGAACCGGTGCATCGTATCATCACCGATCATTTCATACAGAAAAACAAGTTCATCCTCTGATAAGACATTAAGTAAACTCTTTTTAGGGTCGGTATTCATATTTTTCATAATAACGGTTTGCATTTCACCGACGAGAGCTTCCATTTCGGCCATACCGCCAATCTCACTCACCAACCGGTCGGCTTTATCGAAGGCACGCAGTACATTCTTTTCAAGCGGATAAAACTTTTTATCGGCAACATGAATGGTTCCGAGCACATAAACGGATCCCTTATTACCCCGTATCTCCCAAAAAAAGCGTTCGGGACGTTCTATCAGCACCGGCTTCGATAATGCTGACGGCCGCTTACCCTGTCCCGTAGTCGTACAGGCAGTAAGAGCGATACTCAGCATCAGTAGCAGCACAATTTTTTTCACATATTTAAAAGCTATCATACAATCCTCCTATCGATAAAATAGCGTTTTTTTGTATTTCCTACTAGAGGATTTATATCCGGGGGGAAGGGAAAAGCCGTCTGATTCGATTGCCCTATAATATCGGCAAAAAGAGCATTGACATTTATCATTTTACCGGTAAAATAAAAGTAAATGGGGAAAAGTGGAGGAAAGTAGGTAAAAGTGGAAAAAAGTGTGTTTTCAGGAGAGTATAATAATACGCTTGATGAAAAGGGACGTATTATGTTTCCTGCAAAATTACGCTGTTTACTACCGGGATCACAAGTAGTGATTACCCGCGGAATTGACCGCTGCTTATGGATATTTCCACCCGAAGAATGGGCATTGCTATCCGAAAAAGTTATGCAATCCGCTTCTTTGTTTCAGGCAAACTCCCGTCTTGTACTGCGCAGGCTTATCGCTCCCGCACAGGAAATAGACATTGATAAGGCCGGACGTGTTTCAATACCCCAAAGTTTACGTGAATACGCGCAGCTCGAAAAAGACTGCGTGCTATTGGGCATCAACCGTTATCTAGAATTATGGGATGCGGATGAATATCGGGCTTATCTGGAGGGAAGCGAGGCGGATTTCCATCAAGCGAGCGAGGACTTGGGGCTTATCCGTTTTTAACATGTATGAACTTTGTACACACACCGGTTTTATTACAAGAATGCCTGCAATTGCTTGCCCCGGAAACATCCGACCCGCTTCTTATTGATGGAACATTAGGCGAAGGCGGCCACAGCGAAGCCTTTTTAACCCGTTTTCCGCAGTTAAAGGTTATCGGTATCGATGCCGACCCTGCTATTCAAGCAAAAGCAAGGGCACGGCTTGCCCCATTCGGCGAGCGTATGCAGTTTTTTTTAGGCTGGTCGGATACTTTTTTTGATCAATACCCTCAAGATAGAGCGGCGCCTTCGCTCATCTTATTTGACCTCGGTATTTCTCTTTTCCATTATATGGAATCAAAGCGCGGCTTTTCATTCAGCGCAGATGAACCGCTCGATATGCGTATCAATCCGAATGAATCGCTGACAGCCGCTGATATCGTAAACACCTACAGCGAAAAAAAACTCGCAGATTTACTGTACCTCTATGCGGAAGAACGCTTTTCGAGGCCGATTGCCCGCGCTATTGTTGCAGAACGGGAAAAGCACCCTTTTACGGAAGCGCGGCAGTTAAGTGAAACCGTATTCCATGCGGTTCCCACCCGCTTTAGACACGGCCCCATACATCCGGCAACCAAGACGTTCCAAGCCTTACGGATTGCCGTGAACAGCGAACTTGACCGGCTGCCGCGCCTGTTGGAAAAAGCTTTTTCGTGCCTTGCGGCAGAGGGTAAAATGGGCGTTATTTCCTTTCATTCGCTGGAAGACCGCATTGTTAAACTTTTTTTTAGAGACCTTGCAAAAAGCTGTATTTGCCCGCCTGAAATGCCGATATGTACATGTGGAGGCGTGCCCCGTGCAGCTTTGCTTACGAAAAAACCGGTCGGCCCCTCTGCCGAAGAGACAGCCGGTAACGCACCGTCCCGCAGCGCCCGGCTCCGCGTTATAAAAAAGCTCTCTTTGAGGAGGTCATAACCGATATGAAACACCTTGTAGCTTTGATTCTTACCGTCAGTATTCCGTGTCTGCTTTTCTTCACTGTTAAGCAGTCTCAAGTTTATAATACACTTGAACGCGAAGTAAATGCCTATAACAATGAGCAGAATCGTCTGATTGCAGAAAACAAACGGAAGATTTCGGCTATTTCCATCCTCTCAAAACCGCAGCGGATCGAAAAGATCGCTGTGGAAGAATTGGGTATGCATAAAGCGGATTCCTCTCAAATTATCCGCATCTCCTTAGATAAGGAAAAGAAGGGATAACGCCATGTTGTTGGGTTGGGAGGCTCTCTGCACGGCAGTTGCGGGAACATTTATTTGCAATTATTCTCCTTATCAAGGTTTTGACTCTGTTACCACGGACAGCAGAACGGTAGGCGATCATGCGCTTTTTATTCCGTTGCGGGGTACACAGCAGGACGGACACCGCTATATCGAACAAGCGTTACAGCATGGAGCTGCTTGCGTACTTGCCGATGCAGCGTACCTCGGCGTTCAAGAAAACACTCAACTCATCCTCACCCTCTGTGAAAAATATCAGGCAGCCTGTATCCGCGTTGATCATACGCTAAAGGCATTGCAAGACGCCGCAGCGGCCTATCTGGAACAATTCCCGCAGCTCATTAAAATCGGGGTAACCGGTTCAAACGGTAAAACGACGACCAAAGAACTGCTTGCATCCATCTTTGCACAGAAATACCGAATTATAAAAAATGAGGGCAACCTCAATTCCGAAACAGGTTTGCCGCTGTCGGTTTTTACCGTAACGAAAGAACATGAAGTAGGCATTTTTGAACTTGGTATGAACCGGAAGGGAGAAATTACGGAGCTTGCCGCAGTCCTGAAACCGAACATTGCCGTTATCACCAATATCGGTACCGCTCACATCGGGATGCTCGGTTCCAAAGACGCTATTGCCCAGGAGAAAAAAGAAATTTTTTCCTGTTTTGATGAAAACTCCGTCGGATTCGTCCCCGCTCAAGATGAATATACGGCGTTCTTGCAAGAAGTACCGCACGGAAAAATAGTTACCTACAGTGCCGATCCCAGCTCCTATACCCTCGAAGGACTTTCCGGCGCGGAGATACGGTATCGGGGAGAAACTATCCGCTTACCGCTTCCGGGAATCCATAACGTACAAAACACCTTTGCCGCGATTGCCGTTGCGGAATACTGTCATATCCGGTTGCAGTCGATAAAAGCGGGCATCGAACAGATGCATGCCTTATTCGGAAGATCGCAAATTATCCGCGGGCCGGTAACCTATCTGCTCGATTGCTATAACGCAAATCCCGATTCGATGAATGCAGGGCTTGCTCTGTGTGCAAATATCCGGGTAAGCGGCAAAAAGATTTATATACTTGCCTCGATGAAGGAGCTGGGTGCAGAATCCCATGCTGCACACAAAGCCGTATGTGCAGCAGCCTTCGCTTCCGATGCCGACGCATTGTTCTTTTTCGGCAGAGAGATGTGTACGGCAGCCATCGAGCAAGAAAACACTGCAAATAAACCTTTTTTCTGCTTTACGGAAGCCTTTGCCGATAAACTCCGCGACACTTTAGACGGTTTATTAAACCGGAACGATTTTGTATTCCTGAAAGGATCCCGCAGCCTTGCGCTCGAGCAGTTTGAACCTATTCTGCAAAAGGAGCGGGTATGATGCACCACACTATCGCCGTCGAAAAGAATATCAACCGCGACCGGTACAGCTTCACATTTATTCTGCTCGTACTCATCATGGTTGGAATCGGAATTGCCGTTCTCTATTCGGGTTCTTTGCATTATGCCGAACGGTTTTTTGATGATTCTTCTTACTTCCTTGTCCGGCAATTCCGTAATCTCCTTATAGGCTGCATCGGTCTCATCTTTTTTTCATTCTTCAGTTTTGATCATTTACGAAAACTGCTGCCCTATCTACTGATAGCAGGCTTTATTTTTCTGTTGCTTCCCTTTATTCCGGGCATCGCTTCACCGCGAAACGGCGCCAACCGCTGGATTTCCATCGGAGGTTTCAGTTTGCAGCCGTCGGAATTTATCAAACTTCTGCTCATTATCTTTCTTGCAAACTTCTTTGATAAAAAAGCAGATCAATTGGATGTTCCGCTGATTTCAATATTGCCGCCTTTTTTTATCACATCCATATTCGTATTGCTAATATACCTTGAAAATGATTTTTCGAGTGCAATTTTTTTAATGCTTATCTTTATGGTGATGTTTTTTGCGGCAGGAGGACCGCTGCTCTGGTTCCTGAAGGGATTGATTGTTACCATTCCCTGCGCGGTACTTATGGTTGTTACCTCAACCTACCGGATGAAGCGTGTACTCTCTTTTATCTCCCCCGATAGCGATCCGCTCGATACGGGTTATCAAATCAATGCAGCCATCGAAGCGCTTGCCGGCAGCGGTCTTTACGGTACGGGAATAGGGAACGGTGTACATAAAATTTCGAGTGTTCCCGAAATATACTCCGATTTTATTTTTGTCGCATGGGCGGAAGAAATGGGCTTTTTAGGCGTCTGCGGCTATCTTGCACTCTTGCTTGCATTTACCGCGGTAGCCTATTTGATTGCGTTTTCCTGTAAGAATCGCTTCGGCTGCTATGTTGCATTCGGAGCAGCATCGTCAATCGTCCTTCAATCTTTTTTAAATTTAGGAGTCGTTGTCCGTCTGCTGCCTGCAACCGGTATTCCCCTCCCCTTTTTCTCATTCGGAGGATCTTCGCTCATTACCAGTCTTTGCCTATGCGGACTGATTATCAATGTTTCAAGTTATACAAAAAGGAGTGCTTCATAATGTCTGATATTATCGGTTTACAAAACCACGCATATACCGAACCGCGTCAATTACCTCAAGCCGTTAAAAAAACAAAAGGAAAGCAGCTCCTGAAAATCCTTATTTTAGCGATGCTGTTATTTTTAGCAGGAGAGTCCGTCTATCACCTTTTTATTCTGCCTTTTAATTCAACGGCAAAGATACAGGTCTTAGGAAATGATACCATTTCCGAAGCGGAACTGAAAAAAGCTGTCGGTCTGACCGGAACGGAAAAATGGGGAAAGATCGATAAAGATGTGTTATTGCATCGGGTTGCAAGTTATCCGCTCGTTGCGGAAGCACGGGTACTCAAAAAGTATCCGGACAAAGTGCTAATTGAAATAACCGAACGGAAGCCGGTCGGTGTCTTGCTTGCAACAGTCAGCGGACGCACTATCCCGATGGAAATAGATAAAACGGGAACAGTATTTAAAACGGCTTCCAAGAAAGGGCAGCCGGAGCTGCCTGTTATCAGCGGTCTTTCCTTTCAGACTATACGGGCGGGAATGAAGGTGCACAAGCAGCTTGTACCGCTGTTCAAGCAGCTGGATCTTTTGCAGAAAAAAAATCCGGTTTTACTCAGCGAGATATCTGAAATAAAAATTGAACAGAAAAAATACGGCGGTTTTGATCTCATCCTCTATCCGGTACAAACACAAGTTAAGGTACGTACCGACAGTACATTGAATGAGGAGCGATTGCGGTATATGATGTTGGCATTGGATGTCATACAAAAATTTGATCTGAGTGCGGAGATTGAGGAGTTGGATGTACGGGCAGGAACCGCTTCCTACCGCTTAAGAGGTGAAGCCAATGAGTGATATCATAGTCGGATTGGATATAGGTACCAGCGCAATCAGAGCCGTTGTTGCTGAAAAACTGGAAACAGGAGTCTTGCAAATTATCGGCGTAGGCACCGGTATTTCTGAAGGCTTACGGAAAGGAACGGTTGTCAATATTGAAAAGACCGTACAAGGAATCCACGAAGCAGTGGAAGCCGCGGAGATGATGTCCGGCGTAGAAATTACCCACTGCATTACGGGAATCGGCGGCACCCATATTGAAGGAATTAATTCACGCGGTATTGTCGCCGTTACCGATAAAGGTAAAGGAAACCGCGAAATAGACCAGCAGGACATCGACCGTGTTATAGAAGCAGCACGAGCAGTCGTTATCCCGATGGATAGGCGCGTTATGCATGTTATCCCGCAATCGTATATCGTTGACGACCAGCGCGGTATTGTGGATCCGCATAATGTTATCGGCGTCCGCATCGAAGCGGAAGTACATATTATTACCGGCTCGGTTACCTGCATCAAAAATATTGTCGATTGTGTAAAGCGTGCTAATTTACAAGTTGATACCCCGATGTATCACGGTTTGGCCGCCGTAGAATCCGTTATGACACAGGAAGAACAGGATCTCGGTTCGGTACTCATCGATATCGGGGGCGGCACCACCGATATTGTGGTGATGTCCGGCGGAGCGCCGGTACTTACGGCAGTGCTGCCCGTCGGCGGGAGCCATGCGACAAACGATTTGGCAATCGTAAAAGGGCTTTCATCCGAAACCGCCGAGAAGGTCAAGATAACTGACGGATGCTGCTGGCAGCCGCTTTTGGAAGATAATAAATCCGTACTAATTTCCGCTCCGGGCGGAAGGGCACCGATACAGATTGAAAAAGCGGATATATGCGATATTCTGCAAGCCCGAATGGCAGAAATCTTTACGATGGTAAAGGATAAAATAACACCCATAACTGCTTCAAACCGGTTTGCCGGTAATGTAATTCTCTGCGGCGGCGGTTCGCTTATGCCTGGTGCTACGGAACTTGCCTCCGAAATCTTCGGCACACCGGCTGTCCGGTTAGGTATCCCGGGAACCTTTGGCGGTTTAACCGGAGAATACCGCAGCCCCGAATTTGCCGCCGTACTCGGACTGATTTTATCTCAGTACAAACAGCAAGCGGCTTCCGATGAAGAAACAAAAAAAACAGAAGCAGAGCCGGGTAAAATTGTCGGCAAAATCAAAGACTTTTGGAAAAATCTATTTTAATAGAGGAAAGGGAGGGAACATATATGGATTATCAAGTGATGCAGCAAAATGAACTGTTACCGGTTAATCCCACTGTTATTAAGGTAATTGGTGCGGGCGGCGGCGGTTCGAATGCGGTTAATAGGATGTTGGAGTGCAACATACAGTACGTCGATTTTATCGTAGCAAACACCGATGTACAGGCACTCAATTATTCAAAAGCGCCGATGAAATTGGCAATCGGCTCAAAGTTAACCGGAGGACTCGGCGCAGGAGGAAAGCCTGAAATCGGCGAAAAAGCCGCTATGGAAGACACCGAAATTATTGCGAATGCCGTCCGCGGAGCGCACATGGTCTTTATCACCGCCGGTATGGGAGGCGGCACCGGTACGGGTTCTGCGCCGGTTATCGCAAAGATAGCCCGCGACCAAGGAGCCTTAACAGTCGGTGTCGTTACCAAGCCCTTTTCCTTTGAAGGACGGGCAAAGATGCGTACTGCCGAAGCGGGAATTGCAAAGCTTCGGCAAAATGTCGATACACTCGTTGTTATCCCCAATCAGCATTTATTAAATCTTGTAGACAGCAAGCAGACAATAAAAGATGCCTTCGTAATGGCAGATGATGTGTTGCGCCGTGCAGTACAAGGCATTGCAGATATCATTACAAAAAACGGATTAGTCAATATCGACTTTGCGGATGTACGTTCTACGATGGCAGGTCAAGGCGATGCCTTAATGGGTGTCGGTACCGGATCAGGAGAAAACCGCGCAGTCGATGCAGCAACGAATGCCATCAACAACCCGCTTTTAGAAGATTCCCATATCGAAGGTGCAATGCGGATACTGGTTAATATTTATGCAGCAGAGATGCCTTCTACCGTGGAAGTCAACGATATTATGGAAATCGTTACGGCAAATGCCCATCCCGATGTGGAAACCATTCACGGTATTACCGTTGATGAAACCGATGAATCCATGAAGGATAAAATTACCGTAACGGTAATCGCAACGGGCTTCCCTACTGACACGGATCCGATTCAAGGAGTGATGCAGAAGCAGGGACAGTCAGCGGAGTCAGCGGCTCAACCTGAATCTCTCCATACGTCGTTTTTACAAAACGATTTTATTTCGGCAAGCGAATGGGCAAAGCTGCAAACACCGCAACAGCCGAGCCTCCCCGGTCTCGGCCCGCGGAATGCAGGAATACCAGCAGCTCCGCCGCTTCAACAACCGGCAATGACCGAAACCCCGCGGCAGCCTATCCGTGTACAGCTCCCCGGCGCCAATACCGATTTGGATGTGCCGGCCTATCTACGCAACCAAAGGTAACTCCTTTTAAAAATATGCGGGCACCTGCGTTGTCGCATCATGAAAAGTGTACATCCTTGTACACTTTTCATGGCGAGTTTCGGCTCCGCCGAAACATCGCTTCTGATGGAACCAGCGGCATCCATGCCGCTTCTGAAACTAGTCTTTTTTAAAAGGCTAACGGAAGGGCTAGGTGCAAAATTTATGACCACCTTTAGTTATATAAGAGCTTAATATCTCGACGCTCTGCATCGAGGTTGTTGATTACAGTCCTTTTGTGCGAAATTTTGGATAAAATTTCGCACAATTTATTTTAGAGGAAGGATAAGCACACCAGATGAATTAATCACAATCGCAAAATAATTGAGGTCGTGAGACCATTTGAACCGCGAAGAGGTTCAACTCTGGTTGAACGACCTCAATTATTTTGCGGGGAGATTCAAACAACGTTCTGGTGTGCTTATCCTGAGTAAATTACGATGAATGAAATACAATTACGGGCATTTTACGGGTATTTAATTTCGGCGGAGGCGCGGGCGCAGCTGACCGCTAAAACATATCTCAATACGCTACGGCTCTTTCAGCAGCAGCTGGGCGGGGAGCGCCTTATCGAAGACGCGTCTCAAGACGATTGTATCGGCTTCATTCTTGCGCGGGCGGAAGAAGGGGTAACGGGGAGAACGCTTGCAAAAGATCAGGCGGCGCTCCGCTCCTTTTACCGCTTTTTGCAGCTGGAAAACGTCCGCGCCGATAATCCTGCAGAACAGCTGGAAAGCCCCCGCCGTGAAAAAAATTTACCGCGGGCGCTCGCCCCCGATGAAGTAGACAAACTTTTGGCAGCCATCCCGCTGGATACGCCGAACGGTATCCGCGACCGCGCCCTGTTTGAGCTTATCTACTCGGCGGGGCTGCGCGTAAGCGAAGCGGTAACGCTTTCACTGGAAGATGTGTTCTTTAACGAACAGCTGCTGAAAGTTCACGGCAAGGGCGGAAAGGAGCGCATCATCCCCTTCGGAACGCAGGCGGAAGCGCGGCTCAGTGTCTATTTAAAAACTGCCCGCCCCCTTCTTTTAAAACCGGCTCATCGCGAAAACACCGAAACGACAGGGGCGGTGTTCTTAAATCACCACGGGGAGCGCCTTACCCGTAAGGGTATTTGGAAACGCTTGCAGGAAATCGAACAACTGAGCGGCGTTACCACAAAAATCCACACACTCCGTCACTCGTATGCAACCCATCTGCTCGCAGGCGGCGCTGACCTCCGCTCCGTGCAATGTCTCCTCGGTCATGCAAGTATCGCTACTACGCAAATTTACACTCATATCGAAGACAAGGAGTTGGAATCGTACCACCGCAAATTTTTTGAAAAAAAACATTAAAACTAACACCCCGATAAAAAGAAAATCTCCTCTTGTACCGGTACCGGTAAAAATGCTATAGTCAAAAATTTTTGGGCAACTACCGACGATACAGCTCGATACTGCCTGCATTTTAATATGTTAGATGGAGGTTTTGATGAAAAAAATCTATCAGGTAGATGAAAAAATACCGGCAAGTCTTTTTCTCCCACTCAGTTTACAACACACGTTCGCAATGTTCGGCGCGTCGGTTCTGGTTCCAATCATTTTCCAAATCAACCCGGGAATAGTGCTTTTGATGAACGGAATAGGAACGCTGCTTTTCATCCTTATCGGAAAGGGAAAGGCTCCGGCTTACCTCGGTTCCAGTTTTGCGTTTTTAGGCCCTGCCGGTTTGATTATATCGAGCATGGGATTCCAATATGCACTCGGCGCCTTCGTAGTAACAGGCCTGCTCGGCTGTCTGATTGCGCTGATTATCTATAAGTTCGGTTCGTCATGGATTGATATTATCCTTCCCCCTGCAGCAATGGGTTCCGTAGTTGCGCTCATCGGGTTTGAGCTGGTCAGCCTTACCGTCCGCGGCGGCAATATCGGGGCTAATATTATGACAGATACCGTTACCACGGCGGATATCACGGTGTTTTTTATAACGCTCGGCGTCGCGGTATTCGGATCAGTTCTCTTTCGAGGATTCTTTTCCACCATCCCGATCCTTATCGCAATTATCGCCGGATACACAGCTTCCGTCTTTTTTGGGTTGATCGACTTTACACCGATTAAAGAAGCGGGGCTTTTCACCCTTCCCCACTTTCAATTACCGAAATTCGACATCAAAGCAATTTTAACAATGCTGCCGGTGCTGCTAGTCATCACAAGTGAGCATATCAGCCATCAGGTGGTTACATCGAATATTATTAAGCGAGATCTTATTAAGGATCCGGGTTTGCACCGCACCATTTTTGCAGATAACTTCTCTACTGCGCTTTCGGGTATGGTCGGCGGCGTTCCCACGACAACCTACGGTGAAAATATCGGCGTTATGGCAGTTACCGGCGTGTACAGCGTGTACGTTATCGGCGGAGCTGCGGTCATTTCCATCCTAATGGCCTTTATCAGCCCCCTTGCAGCAGTTATCCAAACCATACCGGGCGATGTTATCGGCGGTGTAACGTTTCTATTATACGGAATGATTGGCGCCTCGGGTATCCGACTCTTGGTTGACTCAAAAATAGATTATTCCAAACCGAAAAACCTTATGCTGACTTCCGTTGTCTTTACAACAGGATTGAGCGGGGTATCCATCAGATTGGGACAAATCGAGTTTAAGGGTATGGTACTCGCTTCCGCTGTTGCGGTATTGATGAGTTTAATCTTTTATATCTTTGAAAAAATAAACGCCTTAGAATAGACCTGTTCGATAACTGCGTTGTTGAACAGATCGCCGAGTTCTAAATAGCACGATTTATTTAGAACATCGCATTTCAAAGTAACCTGTTCCGAAACGGAAGTTTCCGAACAGGTTTAATCTTAAAGCAGCGTCAGGCAGTGCAGTTTCCTGCGCAGGAAATATACTGCACAGGACGCTCACATTATTAAAAAATAAAATTACTATTTATAATACGGCAATTGCTCTTTAAAGTGAGTTTTACCGTTATTCAACCAGAATACGACATGATTCATTGCTTCGGCAGCTTTAGTCTTTGCTGCTATATCTGAATTAAACCCTTGATGGGGCTGGACATAGAAATTCGATTTCCTTGACAACGATTCATCGATAATTTCCTTAGCTGCCAGAATATTTTCATTACGGCACCCTGTAAAATCATCTGCTCGCAAGTAATCCGTTAACTCAGACTCTTGGCTGAACACGTCCGCTGCGATACCGGTAATCTTACCTTCTCGATATAGCTTCAGTAACGTTGCTTCGGGAGCAATTTCTCCTCTTGTAACATTGATAAAAATCAACGGTTTTTTTGCCTTTAAAAGATATTTTTCATCGAAATATCCTTCATTATAAAACCTGCTATTTTTGTCTTTTGTTAAATTCATCACATTGATCAGTATATCGGAATTTGCAATAGCGGTGTCCCGATCTGTAAAACAGCAATCTTTGTATTCCGGTAGTTGTTTCAACTCATTTTCGCGAATATCAACAGCTTGAACAGTTAAACCGTTCGCTTCCAGATCTTCATAAACTCGCTTACCAATCTTCCCAACACCGTACACGGTAGCAATCCTGTTTTTTCCCAACTCCATAAAAGATTTGGTATTTTTTCGTTCAAAAACCTTCGTATTATACGAATATTCATTCAAATTGCCAGCTGTACAATAAAGAAATTTTATTGCAGTTTGTGCAACGGCATCGATACAATACTCTCTTAAACTTGCTAAGTTAATCTTGTATTGCAAATGTTCAAAATGATCATACCCCGCACTTCGTGTAATAACGCTTTTTTTAATTCCGTTATTAACATACGTATCCGGCAACTTTGAATGTGTTTTTGTCGTAATTATATCGGGTAAATCAACTGTATTTTCTTTCAGGTACTCTTGAATAGTCAACGGGGTAATCAAAGAGGTAAAAGAAGTAGGCAATGCACCTTTCTTTTGCAGTTCTTCTGTTATATTCTTTAAAAACTCTGCTTCCTTACCAAGAGCTTCAAAATGCATTATATCGTAATTCATTCTAGTTTTCACCTATTCTTTTGAATACTGCATCTTTCCAGGTGTCCACCACTTAAATGCTAAGGCTACAATGGTTAACACTATAAAACCTGCGCACATAACTAATGTTGTATACATCGGATACGACCCGCCCATTGCAATAAAAATAGGGGGTAATGCTTGTAAAGCAATTGCAATCGGTCTATTAAGCAAGTCTGTTATACCGGTATCTTCCAAACCTCGCGATTTTTGATCAGGGTCAACAACTCTACTGAGCAAGACACCCGTTGCAATAACACCATTTGCGCGGCCGTAATTCATAATAGCCCGTTCAAACCAATCTTTAGAAGAACTATATTTACCGACATAGATGAACCACGCGATATTGAGGATAAGACCAAAGGCAAAGCTGATTAAAAGCGGCCCAAAATTTGCTGCAATAACATTGAGTTTTAAGCCGACAATTGCGGATATAACCAATAAATCCGTTGCAGTACTGCTTATTCTTTGTACGGTGTATCTATCAACATACTTTGTAGCACCGGTTCTCTTTAAAAAGAATTGCATGACATAACCGAAGATCAATGCAGAAACAAATTCCGGAATGGAGAGCCAGCTCACTTGGCTCTTGACCATAACTGAGAACCATTTACCCAACATCGTAGCAATCATGATGATTGCAATATGGAATGCAAGGGGATCCAAGGACATATTCGAAATAGTGATTTTTCCAGCACTTTTTTGCTGACTTTCAGGAATAAGACCAGTACGGATATGTTCTGGAAGCTGCTTCGGTGATTCAACATAATTCGTATAACCTTTCCGTGTTCCCCAGTTGATAAGAACCATACCGAGCACAATACCACCAACTAATCCGACAGTTGCAGAGACGTTTGCCAAATCGAAAAATTCCGGATACCCATGCTCTTTATAAATCGCGCCAACAGCAGCGGCAGTTCCGTGTCCGCCGTAAAATCCGGTTGCCATCAGCAAACCAAAACCATCGTTTAGACTGGGCCAAATCTTATTGAGGATACCCAGTGCTAAGACCATTCCGGCTGCATATTGCAGCATAAGGATTCCCGTATTTTGATAGAAGAAACCGCCTACCCCCTTTATATCCTTTTTGGAGATAGGCTTATCTCCAATAGGAGTAGCAGCAAACACAACCGCGATAAGCACCCCTGCATACTTTGTTAATTGAGCTGAGAACGGCAATATATGAAAACCGCTCGGTCCGAGCGCCAAACCGATAAAACCGCCGATCAATGAAGCCGGCATCAGTATAGACTGAAAAAACTTAACTTTAGCTCTTAAAAATTGACCGATGAGCAGCAGTGCTCCTAAAAGCCCCGCATCGGTTACAATATCCCATAAAGACATAGATTCCTCCTCTTTAGGTTTAACATCACTCTTTTGATGTATTAGATAGATCTTAAACAAGATATTGATTTTGTCAAGTTCTCACCATCAAAATAGGCAAAAATTGGTATCATAATCACATCTTACTGAAATACGGAGTAAACATAATATTGCACGACCTAAAATATAAATAAAAAGGCTTCCTTCTTATGCACATACGGCATATATTAGGAAGCCTTTTGTAGATGTTGAATTTTTTAAAGTAGTTCTATACTACCGAGAATAGAATTCGACGACGTACTGGATATTTCCAACCGGTTGAATATCGGCGGGAGTAGGAAGTGCCGTTACCGTTGCAGATAAGTTTTCATCATTAACGGAAAGCCACCCTCCCTTTGAACCTTGTACGGTGCTTAAGTTGTGCCGGATAAGATTTTGGAAGCCTTTCTTGTCTTTTGTCGTAATGACATCACCGACTTTAACCCGCATGGACGGGATATTTGCCGGTTTACCGTTCAATAAGAAATAAGCGTGAGAAACCATCTGACGCGCCTGCGCACGGCTTACTGCAAATCCCATGCGATAAATGGTATTATCCAACCGCTGTTCCATTAAGGAGAGCATATTATCACCGGTAACACCGGACATCTTAAATGCTTTTTGGAACAGATTGCTGAACTGACGCTCGGACATTCCATACGCAAAGCGGAATTTCTGTTTTTCCTTTAACTGTTCGCCGTAAACGGAAAGCTTTCCGCGTTGTTTAGCACCGCGTTCCTTACCGGGGGCATTCGGTTTTCTATCCAATAACTTACTGTACTTAGGATTTCCAAAAATATTTGATCCGAACCGGCGGACCAATTTACCTTTCGGCTGTCTCGTTGCCATTTTTCACCTCGTAAATCTAATAAGAACACCGCAGCGGTGTTACAGTAGTCTCTTTTATTAGGGAACGATAAAAAAGAGCATGGCAAACGCCCAAAACCGCATTTGATTATCAGCGTTTACCGGATCATGCTTACCGTACTTCATCGAGATGAAAGCCGCGTACGGCAGAACATAATGATATAGCTTATCTTAAAATATCCATTTTTGTCAAGATTGTGCCTTTATAGTTTCAAAAATTCTGCATTATCAATATTGTAAGAGAGATACGCCGTCCTTCTGTGCAAAATTTTATCCAAAATTTTGCGCATTTTTTTCAACAAGCGGACAAACGCATCAGGTAGCGTAAATAAAAACCGCGGAAAAATTGAGACTGTGAGACCATTTGAACCGCGCAGAGGTTCAACTCTGGTCGAATAGTCTCAATTTTTCCGCGGAGTCGTTAAAAAACAACCTGATGCGTTTGCCCTGTTTACAGTTTGATCAAAGGGATTGTTATCGTCATTGCCTCGCCTATTAACACCTTGTGTTTTTTGAAGTTGCCGGGAAATCCTTTTCCATTATAGTTACTAAAGCCGTACGGTTCTTTTGGTATGCCTATCGCATTTGTATTGAGTTTTCCATCGTTGTTGACATCGTGATACACGCAAAAAGCATACTCGCCGGCTTTTAGCTGTATATGATACACCGCTTGCTCTCCGGTTACAGCCAGTTCGGCAGTTCGATACGGGAGCCGTTTGTTAAAACTTTCCGCTGAATCATGAATACTTATCGCAATCATCCCCGAATGTTCTTGTATACCGGTAACGACGATTTCAACATCGTAGTGCACTTCGTTCTGCGTTGTTTGGGCATACGCTAACCAAAGACACATCAGACAGAAAAATACGGCACATGTTTTTTTCGTATTTATCTTTTTCATGTTATTTTCTCCTCTCCATAATTTTCAAAGCGGCACTGTTCGAATACGTCCGTACCTATCAGTGTGATCGCCTTTGTAGGACAGTTGTTGATACATCGATAACATATCGTGCAGTTTCCGGGACAAAATACGGCTTTATTGTTTTCGATATGCAATGATTTTGAAGGACAATGTGCCGCACATATACCACAGCCGATGCAGCGATCCGTTCGGATTTTAAGCTGCTCAGTCAGTTTTTTTGCATGCCGTTTAAACCACAGGCGTTGTCCGAATAAACCTGCAATGTGATGCAAAAGGGACAAGCCGTCTTTGGGATAGATGCCCCGCTTTATACCATCTGCCGTTTGTTCAATTTTTTTTTCTGCCACCAATATGAGAGTTCTATTTTCTTCAAGCGTTTTTTTCAAAAGCTTTACATCGGCAATACAGTCCGGCATTCGTATGTGCAAACCTCCTGTAACAACGGCGCCGTATTTTTGAAGCAGCCGCGCCGCAAGTCCCGCGCCGTCTCCGCTAAAAAGCCCCATCGTCGCAATAACGAAAACGCGCTTTCTGTAAAACATATCGGCATGTTCTACAATAAACATTTTTACAATACGCGGAATGTCGCTGAAATAAATGGGGTAACCGATCACAATTTCATCCGATATGCGTAAGACTTCAAGGGCTTCTCTTGTTTCGATGCTGAAAGCCTTGCCTCCCGTTGCTTTTACTAATACTTCCATGCAGTATTTTGTATTGCCCGTTCCGCTAAAATAAATACCATTCATAGTATGTCCTTATATCGCTACTTTACCGCTGCCCGCTGAAAATGAGCACTGCTTAAAAAAGACGGTTCAAGCAAATCCATAAAATCGGTGATTTTTTCTTTCCAATTTTTGTCGTAGCGGACATTTTTCATTGTTGCCAATGCCGTCAGTCCGTGTATAAAAGCCCATGTCGTTATAAGAATATCGTTTTGCTTTTCTTTTGAAACCGTACTTTGATCGAGCAATGAAAGAAGGCTGTTTTTATATAGAATAAAGGGGGTATAATTTTCCTCATCCGGTATCGATAAAGTTAAATCTACCTTGATATCGGAGTTGGCATACAAAAATTGAAAATAAGAGGGATTATCAATAAAAAAAGAAACATAGGCTATACCTATATCTTTTAATAATGCGGCAGGATTTTTATTTTCGACGATAGCCGCCTCGAGTATTTGCGAAAAGCGCTCGGTGATATGCAGCTGCATTGCGCTCAGCAATTCTTCCTTGTTGTGAAAATGACTGTACGGAGCAGCATGACTGACTTTACAGGCAGCTGCCGCTTTTCTCAGCGAAAAAGATTGTAAGCCATCGGCGTTAACAATTTCGATTCCTTTTTCAATCAATAGATTTTTTAAATCCTTGCGGTGGTAAGGTAAATTCGATGTACTCATAAGCTCCTCTCAATCTTTACACTGACAAGATAATAGCTTATAATCTTTACAGTGTCAAGATTATACTCCTTGCTTGTATGCAAAATTTTACATAGAGTTTATTTTATACGGAAGGATAAACACTCATTTTCCAGCGCCTTTACTTTTTCGGCCGATTATAGTATGATAGCTCGATTTTCATAAAGAACGGGAACTTCTATCATTATCATCATTTTATAGAATACCCCATAATTCATAGGATACCGCTAAAAATCACCCTTTTATCGGTTCCCTTCATTTTATTCTCTAAGGATAGTGCATGACAACGCCTTCATATTCAGCGGAAAATATTACGGTTTTAAAGGGGCTGGACGCCGTCCGCAAGCGCCCCGGAATGTATATCGGCTCTACCGGTCCCGATGGGCTGCATCATTTGGTATACGAAGTTGTCGACAACTGTATCGACGAAGCGATGGCAGGTTATTGCGATACCATTTTGGTCGTATTGGAAAAAAACGATACCGTCAGGGTAGAAGATAACGGACGCGGTATTCCCGTCGATATTCACCCCGAAGAGGGCGTGAGCGCGCTGGAGTTGGTTTTGACACGACTCCATGCAGGCGGTAAATTCGACAAGGGTTCGTACAAGGTTTCCGGCGGTTTGCACGGTGTCGGTGTGTCTGTCGTCAATGCGCTTTCCACCAGTATGGAAGCGATTGTTTGCAGGGACGGCTTTGAATATGTGCAGAAATTTGCCGCCGGTGAACCGCTCGGCCCGGTTGCCAAACGAGGAGAAACGCAAAAGCGCGGCACTACCATCCGCTGGACTGCCGACCCGACTATTTTTACCGAAACGACCACCTATAACTTTGACGTACTGGCAGTCCGGCTGCGCGAACTCGCCTTTTTGAACAACACCATCAGCATCGTATTGCGGGATGAGCGGCTTTCTACACCCAAAGAAGTTACTTTTGCCTTTGACGGCGGGCTTTCTCACTTTGTGCGTTACCTGAACGAGAACAAACAGGTGCTGCCAAAAGAACCGATCTATTTTGACGGTGAAAAAAACGATGTCATTGTTGAACTTGCAATGCAGTACAACGACGGTTATAAAGAAAACATCCTTTCCTTTGTCAACGATATTAACACACGGGAAGGCGGTACCCACCTCGAAGGTTTTAAAACGGCGCTCACTCGCGTGATGAATGAATTCTTGAAAAAAAACGCCAAGCTTTCTAAAAAGATGGAAAAAGAAGAAAAGCTGATGGGTGAAGATGTGCGTGCCGGTTTAACGGCGGTACTGTCGGTCAAAGTTCCCGAGCCTCAGTTTGAAGGACAGACGAAGACCAAACTCGGCAACAGCGATGTGCGCAGCATCGTTGACACCTTTATCAACGAAAAACTCACCCTCTTTTTTGAGCAAAACCCGACCGAAATCGATAAAATCCTCGAAAAAGCAGTAGGAGAAGCAACCGCCCGTATCGCAGCGCGCAAGGCAAAAGAAGCGACCCGCCGGAAAAGCGGGCTGGACAGCTTCGGACTGCCGGGAAAACTTGCCGACTGTTCTTCCAAAGACCCGGAAAAATGTGAGGTTTACATTGTAGAAGGTGATTCAGCTGGCGGTTCCGCAAAGAAGGGACGCGACAGCAAGACGCAGGCAATTTTACCGCTCTGGGGAAAGATGCTGAACGTCGAGAAGACCCGGCTCGACAAGGTACTCAGTAATGAGAAACTCCAGCCGATTATCGCAACACTTGGTACCGGCATCGGTGAAGACTTTAACCTTGATAAAATCCGCTACCACAAGATTATCATTATGGCTGATGCCGATGTGGACGGTTCCCATATCCGCACGCTCTTACTCACCTTCTTTTTCCGCTATATGCCGGAACTGATTGAACATGGCTATGTGTATCTCGCAATGCCGCCGTTGTATAAAATTTCCTATAATAAAAAAGAATGGTACGTGTATGACGACAGCGAACGGGACAGCATTTTGAATGAAATCGGACGCAACGTCAGCCCCGCGGTACAGCGGTACAAGGGTTTGGGTGAAATGGACGGCACGCAGCTCTGGGAGACCACGATGGATCCTGCCCGCCGTAAGATGATGCGGGTAACCCTGCCCGATGCGGTAGAAGCTGACCGGATTTTCAGCACGCTGATGGGCGAAGAAGTAGAGCCGCGCCGCAAATTTATCGAAGAAAATGCGGTGTATGCAAATCTCGATGTATAATGGAGCATAAAACGTGGAAGAGATAAAAACGCCGGAAGGCGGGGTGTTAATCCCCATTCCGATTGAAACTGAAGTAAAACGTGCATATATAGACTATTCGATGTCGGTTATTGTGAGCCGTGCCCTGCCTGATGTGCGGGATGGCTTGAAGCCGGTACACCGCAGAATCCTCTATTCAATGGAAGAGAAGAACTTGCGTTATTCGGGCCCGACGCGCAAATGCGCTAAGATTGTCGGTGATGTACTGGGAAGTTACCATCCGCATGGCGATGCCTCCGTCTATGATGCGCTTGTCCGTTTGGGGCAGGATTTTTCCCTCCGGTATCCGGTAATCCATCCGCAAGGAAACTTCGGAACCATCGGCGGCGACCCGCCTGCAGCCTACCGTTATACGGAAGCAAAGATGGCGCGGCTTGCGGAGTCGATGGTAGAGGATATCAAAAAAGATACCGTTGATTTTATTCCAAACTTTGACGATTCTACGCAGGAGCCGACCGTCCTGCCGGGCAAATTTCCATTTCTATTGGCGAATGGTTCAAGCGGTATCGCCGTCGGTATGGCAACCAATATGCCGCCGCACAACCTACGTGAAATTGCTCAAGCGGTGTCCGCCTATATCGACAATCCTGACATTACCATTGATGAGCTTGCCAAGTACATCAAAGGACCAGACTTTCCGACCGGCGGTATTATCTTCGGCAAAAAGGGCATCCGGCAGGCGTTTAAAACCGGACGCGGAAAGATTTTAGTCCGCGGCAGATTCAATATCGAAGTTGACAAAAAAGGCAAGGAAACGATTATCTTTACCGAAGTGCCTTATCAGGTAAACACCACGGCGCTCGTTGCTAAGATAGGTGAACTTGCCCGTGAAAAAGTAATAGAAGGGATTGTGGCAGTCAACGATGAAACCTCAGACCGCGCCGGCTTACGGCTGGTTATCGAGCTCAAACGAGGGGCTATCGCAAAGGTGGTGCTGAACCAGCTCTTTTCCAAGACCGCGCTGCAGTCATCCTTCGGCGTTATTAACCTTGCATTGGTGGATGGGCGGCCGCAAACACTGACGCTCAAACAGCTGGTCGGCTACTTTGTGGCACACCGGCAGGAGGTTGTTACCCGCCGCGTCCGTTTCGACCTGAAAAAAGCTGAAGAACGAGCTCATATTTTACGTGCTCTTATCGTCGCCATCGACAACATCGATGAGGTGATCAAGATTATCCGCGGCTCCCGCGATACGGCAAGCGCCAAGAATGCATTGATGGAGCGGTTCTCGTTTGACGACATACAGGCGCAGGCCATCGTTGATATGCAGCTCAAGCGCCTCACCAGCCTCGAAATTGAAGACCTCCGCAAGGAATTACAGGAGCTTGAACTGCTGATCGAACACCTGAAAGACCTCTTGGCGCATCCTGAAAAGATTCTTGCGCTGATTAAGCAGGAAACCGATGAACTTGCAGAGAAATTCGGCGATGACCGCCGTACCGATATTGTCAGCGATGAGGTGGAAGAGATTAACATCGAAGACCTCATCAAAAAAGAGCAGATGGTAGTGCTGGTTTCCAACCTTGGCTACATCAAGCGGGTGCCGGTTACCGCCTACAAGCGGCAGAACCGCGGCGGCAAGGGTTCCAATTCGGCAGCCTTGGTTGAAGATGACTTTATCGACCAGATTTTCACTGCTTCCACGCACGACTACATCATGTTTATCACTAATGAGGGGAAGGCATACTGGGTTAAGGTACACGAAATCCCCGAAGCGAGCCGTACAAGCCGCGGTTCTCATATCAAGTCGCTGCTCGCCGTATCTTCCGACGAGGAAATTACCACGATTGTATCCTTAAAAGAGTTTAGTAGCGACACATACCTACTGATGGCGACGGCGGGCGGCATTGTGAAGAAAGTGCAGACCGATAGCTTCCAAAATGCCAAAACGCGCGGTATTATCGCCATTAAGCTCGATGAAGGGGATAAGCTCGTGAGTGCAATCCTTACCACCGGTAAAGATGAGCTAATGCTGGTAACCCGGCACGGACAGGCGCTCCGCGTTTCCGAAACCGAAATACGCGACCAAGGCCGCGCTTCGCATGGGGTAATCGGTATTCGGTTGTCCGGCGGGGATGAGCTGACCGGCGCGCTTCGGATTAACGGCGGTAAGCTCCTCGTGATGAGCGAGAACGGCTACGGCAAGCGGGTTGATTTTTCCGAGTTTTCTCCGCATGGGCGCGGTACAGGCGGGCAAAAGGTGTACACCATTACCGAAAAAACCGGCGAAGTGGTCGGATTGCTTGCCGTCGCTGACGATGACGAAATTGTCTGCATCACCGGACAGGGAAAGACCATCCGCGTGCAGGTTTCTTCTATTAATGTGATGGGACGCGCCGCGCAGGGTGTTAAAATTCTCGATATCGAAAGCCCCGACCAGCTCATCGGGTTGGATGTGGTTGCACGCGAGGATGAAGAAGACATCGCGCCGCCCGCTTCGGAAACAACCTTCAACGGAGAGCTTGACCTCGACGGAGGGGATGTTTAGCATAAAAAAAGGCGTATCGGCTTCTTTTTAAGGAACCGATACGCCTTGCAGATTAACCCTTTTATCTAACCGTATAGGAACCTCTAAAAATGAAAGTCTTTAGAGGTTCTCGTATATTTTCAGGCAGATAGGAAGTTCGGGATTAATACCAGCCTCTTACCTTCATCGCTTCATCAATTCTCTTGATGGATTTCATGTAGGTTGCTTGGCGGAACGAAACGTTCTTTTCTTGCTTCAATGCCCAAATCGGGTTGAATGCATCGACCATTGCACGCTCTTCTTTCTCTTCAACTTCTTTTTCAGTCCAGTAGTAGCCGTAGAGGTTCTGTACCCATTCAAAGTAAGAAACCGTAACACCGCCGGCATTAGTCAGAATATCGGGAGTAACGAGGATACCTTTCTTGTAAAGGATATCGTCCGCTTCCAACGTGATGGGGCCGTTTGCACCTTCACAAATCAATTTTGCTTTGATCAGGTTGGCTTCGTGCTCTTTAATCGCGTTTTCCATTGCGCAGGGGCTGATAACATCGACATTCAATGCCCAGAAGTCATCGAGAGAGATTTTCTTCGCACCGGGTACGTGGAGCAAGCTGCCGTCTTTTGTCTTTGCATCGTTCAATTCTTCAAAGGTAAAACCGCTTTCTTTATAGGTCGCATAGGTGCCTTCTTTCTTATCGAATTCTGCAACTGCAACAACTTTTCCGCCCAACTTAATGATGTTCTTAACGGTGAACTTTCCAACGTTTCCGAAACCCTGAACGGCAACGGTTGCTTTCTTTAAATCCATACCGATTGCTTTGCATGCTTCACGCATAATAACGGCAACACCGAAACCGGTTGCTTCGTTTCTTCCCTTGGAACCGCCGTAGGTGAGCGGCTTACCGGTAAATACACCGATGGTCTGCTCCCCAGTGAGTTTATTGTATTCATCCTGCATCCATGCCATGATCTGGCCGTTGGTATTGACGTCCGGAGCAGGTACGTCTACTTTTTCGCCCAAATACTTATACATACCGCGTACCCAGCCGCGTGAAAGCTGCTCAAGCTCGCGCTGAGAAAGTTCCGAAGGATCAACCGTGATGCCGCCCTTTGATCCACCATACGGGATACCTGTTACTTGGCACTTAATACTCATCCACATTGACAGAGCTTTAACTTCATCTGCATTAACATTTTGATGGAATCGGATTCCGCCCTTGTAGGGACCGACCGCATCGTTATGTGCAGATCTATATCCCTTAAATACCTTGATAGAACCGTTATCCATCTTTACCGGAATGGAAATTTCAATTATCCGTTGCGGTTCCTTCAATAATTCATATACCGCGGGATCCGTACCCAAAGCATCGCATGCTTTTTTTACTTGTGCCTGTGCATTCGCTAACGGGTTTAAGGTTTCTTTGCTCATAAAACTCCTCCACAATAAGTTTCAGCAAACAATTATATTATGGTAAAAATGGAACTAAAAACTTTAGCTATACTCATTTTACCTCACTTATATTATCTATAAGTATAGAACCGAAATTGCTAACAGTCAAGCAAAAATTTACCGTATCTTCAGGGTATTAGAATAGCATCGATGTTGTTGTTCGAAATAAATAACTTAAACGAGGAAGAAAATTGCCGCAAGAACCGCACAAAGTAAAAGGACTACCCCGTATACCCATAAAGGTAAGGGGTCGGCGTCGGTGCGGGCATCGGCTTCATGTCCGACGTATTGCACAATACGGAATTTCTTTTTTTTCGTTTTTTTGTATTATCTTTTTTGTTCTCTTGCTGATCAGGAGTGAACGCATAGCCGCATGAGGGACATCCGTCTTTAAACTCTTTATGTGTTCCGGTAAATCCGCAACTGGGACACCGCACGGAGGCAAAAAAACGACCGCAATGAGGACAGATCACTGCATCACGACGAACTTCTGCATTACAATTTTCACAAAAAAACTTAGGTTGTTTATTCATATACTTAGCTTGAACACGAACAGCCGCCTGAGCATCCGCAGCCTCTACTGCACGAATGAGCCGTTTTGTCTTTCCCTTGCGAAGAGGAACCTTGCACATCAGCCTTCTTCGCATCTGCAGATACAGATGCTTTTTGCGTATCGGTTTGATAAAAGCCTTTACCGGTAAAATTTAATCCAAAACCAGCCGAGAATACTTGATGAGCAGATGCTCCGCATTGCGGACAAACTACAGCAGGCGTATCGGTCATTTTATGCTGTACCTCGAAAGAAGCTCCGCAAGAATCGCACATATAGTCATACGTAGGCATAAGCCCTCCACAGATCAATCAAGTAATTAAAACGCTCTATGAGCAGCCGAAGTTATACCGTCCTTAAAATGCAACGGTTGAGAGAATATCAATTCTCGAGAACTGATGCATTATGCCATTTCGGAATAAAATGAGAAATGGCGTACAATAAGTAAGCTTTCAGTAGAAAACTTGACGGTTAACGAGGCTGCGCAATGTTAGCAGCCGAAGTTATACCCTGTAGCATTGTAATGAGCTCTGTTTCTGTAATATCGGCATTTTCTACAAAAATAGAAGAGTCTTGAACGGAAAAAGCTCCATTCAGACCATGACTCAGAAGCAGCCGGACAACAAGAGCTGCGCGAGCGTCTATTGCTTCAAATACTGCAGAACAACGATACATTGAGTTGATATCTCTTTTCAGATAAAGCTCTATCGACCGTATCGGCAGCTCAATATCCTCTAAGCCTAACAAAGCGGATACTACGGAGCCTCCCGAACGGGCATATAAGCCGATTTCACCTACCCTACCGGCTTCACTCAGCGCTTGAAATCGGGGCGGAAATATCGGGGGCTGAGGCTCGGCTATCCGCTGCAAAAACGCTGCCGAATTTCGTTGATTGCCGCCTAAGCACATAAAGGCTATTTTTTCCTGAACCACTATATCAGCAACCGCAGAAGAATAATAGGTACGATTGTTCAGTGCTGCCGAGCGGCGTTTTTCCCAACCGTCTTTTTTAGAAAACAGCAAATCTCCCAAACTGACAGGATAAGAACCGCTCGAAACAACGGTTACCGATGGCGGCGCCCCGTAGTCTGCACCGATATACAGTACCGATGTCCGGTTTAAGTACTGCAGAGCGGTTCTCTCCGGCACAAAAGCGGTAAACAGAGCTTTTAAAAGCGGTTCGTTCCCGATAACCGGAGCAACTATATACACATCGGCGTCCGATCCAACAGCACCGAATGCTCGTATATCATACTCAACAGAACGTGATACGCAGCTGCTTGCCAGTATAAGTGCCGCAATAATACAGCCGACTCCGAATATTTTAGAAAAGTAAAGCTTTTGCATGTAATTCCCCTTATCTTGAATGATTCAACCTTGAGGAAGACGCAAAAGTTAGTTGTTTTTTCGCCATCCCAGCCCACTATAATACGTACGAGGACATACTGTCAATTTGAAATCATCAGAATATTGTGGATTTTCTAATATGGGAATCATATTCGTAATATGTAGTTCCATCTTTTAGAGAATTTTTATAAGTACATTTTCTAAAGTCATCTGTATATGTCCACCATTCATGATGTTCACCAAGTACTGCCTGACTATATCTATGAACTAATTTATGATTTTCATATTCTGCATGGTAATTTAAATATGGTTCACCACCAATCGTGCTATGAAAATATGTCATATCACCATTTGAGTCATATTCGTAAAAGTATTCAATTTTCCATTTTTCGCATCATAAAAAAATATTTCCGCTTTATCTGCTGATTTCATAATTCTCGCACGTTCAGTCCATTCACGGTTGTAGGTAATGTAACGGCTAGCTGCAAACATTGGGAGCTTTTCTAAATAGTTGGTTTTATGAATATAACAACCGTTTCCATTGTACCTACCAGCAACAAGCAAACTTGATTTTGCATCTGGATTATCAAAACCCACACTATCAGCCACTAAATAGCAAAGCATATCTTTACTGTAAAGCGGTTTTATTCTCTTTTTTACTGAATCATCTGCTTCTAGTCCATTGAGACCAGTTAAAATACCATCAAAGGTTGATTCCCTAAAATCGGATTTCTCATAATACTTTGTACTAAAAAGTTCATGAATTTTTTTCACAGGCAATATGAGTTCATCAGAGATAGAATAATCGTATACTTAGGGTCATCTATATACTGCTTTATAACTTCATTTTCTACATACTCTTTTGAAAGTGCATCCGCCGATGTGTCGCTTACTCATTTTATGAGCCGTGTTGAAAAAAAATTAGAAAAAAGCGATACGCAGGAAAACGATTAAAAGTGTATAGCACCACAAAAAAAGAGACTGCCGATATCATTTCAGCAGTCTCTTTTTCCGTCGTATTCAGGTGGGGGAAAGGGCAAGCCCTTTCCCCCACCACGTGATGTTCATTCTTTAAGCGCCATGATGAGGATACCGATCGTATAAATATGTATGCACACCATGATTGCTCGGAAAATAAGCGATAGAAGCTCGCCTTGCCCAATATAAATAGAAGTCGGTCCGTCAGCACCGCCTATTATTGCAATTGCACACGCACTATAAAATGAGGTAAAGACCGTCGTCGCTTGCGCTTGCAGCGGAATGAGACCTATGTTTAATATCAGCGCTATTATCAATAGCGTTTTCCGTACACTTCTTTTCATACTCTGCAATTTCAGAGGCTCTACCTCTCCTACACTCCAGCCGCCTTCTCCAGCGCGATGTGCCAGCAAAGCCCGTCGCCCATGTCAAGCTCAGCAGCAGTCTTTCCTGCAGGCAGCTGCACGCCAAAGGCCGCCTCGACAGCCAAGGTCTCATTCATCAGGTAGTCCTTGTTTGCCTCGAACGCTTTCTGCAAGAGGCGCTTTCCGTCCGTATCGGTGCCGGAAACAGAAAGCGTAATCCGGTCGGTTACTTCAAGCCCGGACTCCTTCCGCAAGTTTTGCACCGCGCGGACGAGGTCGCGGATATAGCCTTCCAGCAGCAACTCCTCGGTTACCTGCGTATTAAGAGCAACCGTCAACGTCCCTTCGTTCAGCACCTTGAGGTTCGCCTTTTCAATGCGGTTCAGGATCACCTTGCCGGAAGTCAGCTCAACAGCCTGCCCCTCAACATCAATGCTCAAGGTTGCACCGTCAAAGAGGCTTTCGATCTCCGCGGAAGAGAGTTTTTCAATCTGAGCCGCTGCGGTTTTCATCTTTGCACCGAGCTCTTTTCCCAGCACCTTAAAATTCGCCTTTGCGGAATACTCAACCAGCTCATCTTCTTTGTCGTGGAAAATCACCTCTTTCACGTTCAGCTCTTCCATAATGCTGCTTTCCATTTCACGTAAGACCGACTTCTCCTGCTGGTTTTTCGTAACAATTTCCACAGCCTTGAGCGGCTGGCGGATTTTCAAATTGAACTGATACCGGAGTGCCCGTCCCATCGACACGGCTTTTTGCACCGTCTCCATCTTAAACTCAAGCTCGGTATCCCGCGCCGCTTCCGCATAGACGGGATAATCCGCCAAGTGTACGGAAAGGGGATCATCCGCTGTTCTCAAGTTTTGCCAAATCGATTCGGTAATAAACGGCACGACCGGAGCCGCGACCAGTGCAAACTTCTTGAGCGCGCGGTACAGAGTCTCGTAGGCTTGCGCCTTATCGCCGTCGTTTTCGCTCTTCCAGAAGCGGCGGCGGGAGCGGCGGATATACCAGTTGTTCAGCTGATCGATATACGCAACAATCGGGTCAATCGCCTTCGTAAGGTCGTAATCGTCCAACGCCGCCGTTACATCAAACACAAGCTTTTCAGTTACGGAGAGAATCCAGCGATCAAGCGGATTGTTCAGCTCTTTCACAAAGGCGGCGATGTGGGCATCCGTGCCGTCGAGTTTCGCATGGGCAGGCGGCGTAACACCGTCGATGTTCGCATACGTAACGTAGAAGCTGTAGCTGTTCCACAGCGGGATTAAAATACCTTTCAGAATATCGCGCACACCGTCATCGGAGTATTTCAAATCCTCCGCCTTGACCACGTTTGAGTGCATCAGGAACAAGCGCAGCGCATCCGCCCCGAATTGCCGGACAACCTCATTGGGATCGGTATAGTTCCGCAGCGACTTAGACATCTTTTTCCCGTCGGTTGCCAATACCAGCCCATTGACAATACAGTTTTCAAAGGCGGGGCGGTCAAACAACGCAGCCGCCAAGACAGTCAGCGTATAGAACCAGCCGCGGGTTTGATCCAGCCCTTCGGAAATAAAATGAGCGGGGAAGTGCTCTTCAAAGTATTTTTTATTCTCAAAGGGATAGTGCACTTGCGCATAGGGCATCGCACCGGACTCAAACCAGCAGTCCAGCACTTCCGGAACACGGTACATCGTTTTGCCGCACTGCTTACACGGTATGGTAATCTTGTCAACAAAGTGCTTATGCAAGTCTTCAGGATAAACACCGCTCAATGCTTTCAGTTCATCGCGACTTTCCACACAGAGGGAGTGTCCGCAGTCGGGATTGGAACACTTCCAAATCGGCAGCGGATTTCCCCAGTACCGGTTCCGGCTGATTGCCCAGTCGCGGGCGCCTTCAAGCCATTTACCAAAGCGTCCTTCTTTGATATGAGCAGGCTGCCAGTTGATTTTGCTGTTTGCCCGCAGCATCGCGTCCTTTACCTTTTCCACCGAAACAAACCAGCTGCTCACTGCACGGTAAATGAGCGGGCTTGAACAGCGCCAGCAGTGCGGATAGGCGTGCAGGATTTGATCCCGTTTCACCAGTTTCCGCTCAGCCTTCAGCCGCTCCATAATATCTTTATCAGTATCTTTTACAAAGCGTCCCTGATAGTCCGGAACCTCCGCTGTAAACTTACATTCGGCATCAACAGGGCAGATCATCGGTATTCCGCTGCCCTTGAATAGCGTGCTATCCTCTTCACCAAAGCCCGGCGCCGTATGGACAATACCCGTACCGTCTTCCGTCGAAACAAAGTCGCCGATTAAAGTCTGGAACGCACCCCGTCCTGCATCATCGGAACTGCCGTCCTCTTTTACGGTCAAATTCGCAAAATACGGGAAGAGCGGCTCATAGCAAATACCTTGCAGCTCTGCGCCTTTTTTCTTCCATACAATGGTGCATTTTTCCGGTTCACGGTAGTACGCAGCTAAGCGGGATTCCGCAAGAATATAGTGCTCCCCTTCATCGGCAACCAGCACGTAGTCGATATCCGCGCCGAGTGCAAGCCCCAGGTTGCTCGGCAGTGTCCACGGGGTGGTCGTCCACGCCAAAAGATAGGTGTTCGGCGGAAGCGCCACGGCAGCAAAGGTTTTCGCTGCAGGAGTTCCCGCAACGGTGTACCGCACCTTAAAGCGGATGGTAATCGCAGGATCGTGTACATCCTTATAACCGCCGAGATTCAGTTCATGATTGGAAAGCACCGTGGAACAGCGCGGGCAGTACGGCAGAATATAGTGCCCCTCATACAACAGCCCCTTATCCCACAGCTGCTTCATCACCCACCAGATCGACTCCATATACGCGGGTTCCATCGTCTTATAGTCGTTATCAAAATCAACCCAGCGCCCCAGCCGATTAATCGTATGCCGCCACTCCTTCACGTACCGCAGCACACTCGCCCGGCACGCCTCATTAAACTTGGCAATACCGTACTTTTCAATGTCGGTCTTCGAGTTCAGCCCCAGCTCTTTTTCGATCAAGTTTTCTACCGGCAACCCATGACAGTCCCATCCAAACCGCCGCTCAACCTTCTTCCCCTTCATCGTCTGATAACGCGGAATAATATCCTTAATCGTACTCGGCACAAAATGCCCAAAATGCGGCAGCCCCGTTGCAAAGGGCGGGCCGTCAAAAAACACGTACTCATCAGCCCCCTCACGCTGCGCAACTGACTTTTTAAAAACATCGTGATCTTCCCAAAAGCGCAAAACCGCTTCTTCCTGTTTCGGAAAATCCACCTTAGGATCAACCGGTGTATACATACCTCATACTCCTTGTCTATAAAAGGCGTTATCCGGAATCTCTAAAAACTCAATCTTTAGAAATGCCCCTCTTTCACTAAAACGCACATCTATTTGTTCTTACTAGTTTCAATTTTTTGTGTTGTTATGTCAATATTTGGGCGGCTTTTTGCTTACGCAAAAACCGGTCTCCGGCTCCAATCTTTTTCCCGTGCCTGCATCATCGGAGGCAGGTTTTTCCGCTCCACTACAAAGCCTTCCTGCTGTTCTTTTTCTGCAAAACGTCCACGGATGGACGTGGTTCTGCTCAGCAACGAGTTTGACATCTCGTCAAACTCGTTATCAGGTGCTGTACACGGATGTATAGCACCTGATAGGGGATATCCGCCTCCGCCCTTCCGCTGAACAGTCCCTTGACGGCATTTCCTCCGTTAGTATATAGTACAAGTAAGGAAAGTAAGGAGATGTTTTATGGAACTGGCAAAAGTAACATCGAAAGGGCAGATCACTATTCCTCTTGTAATACGAGATATGCTTGGGTTAAAAAGCGGTGATAAAGTTTTTTTTGAAGAAAGCAAAGGAAAAGTGTATATTGCAAATGCTTCTCAAATAACTTTGTCAAATATTCAAACTCAAATGCGAGGAGAGGCAGAAAAAGAAGGCTTTCAAACGGAAGATGATGTTGTTGCATACATCAAAGAATTAAGGAAAACACGTTGAGAGTTTTCGTAGATACCAATATCATTATTTCTGCGATACTTTTTCCCAATGCTAAAGTTGCTAAAGTTTTTTCTCATTTAATTGAAAAGCACACGGTAATAATTGCTTCATACATAAAAGACGAATGTAAAGAAGTTTTTGAAAAGAAATTTCCATTAAAAAAAGAACAGTTGAATATTTTTTTTAATGGAATCAGGTTTGAAGAATTTAAGACTCCCGAAAAAATTGATGAAAAGAAATATCCGGAAATTCGAGATATAAAAGATTTACCGGTTCTTGTATCTGCAATTTTATCCGATTCGGATATTTTAATCACAGGTGATAAGGATTTTGAAGATATAAAAATTGATAAACCACTCATCTTTACACCGGCAGCGTATTTTGAATTGATTTAAGTTTGAGCTTTCCATTATGGACTTCTGATTTCACCAAGAGGAAAAATTGATATGAAATGCCCTATTTGCAAGTTTTGAAAAATGCAAATAGGGTTTTGGCAAGTTGTACTTACCAGCGGCAATACAACAGTTATTTTCCGTAATGTTCCTGCACAAATTTCTAGAGCCTGTCAGGAAAACTGTGTAAATAGATATGTACGTATTAGCAAACAACTTTCATACCAAAGCATTTAAAATAGTTAGTAAGTATTATATTTTTTAAAAGAAAGTTGGGATTATTTGCTCTTTAATCGGGTGTATCGCAGAATATGATTACCTACATCGAAACGGGTAAACGAACCCCCACCTTAAATACACTGTTAAAATTATGTACGGCAATGGGAATTGATCCATCTGTATTATTTCCGCAGAATAGCATTTTGTCAAAAGATGAGGCTAAAAAAACAATTATTAATCTCATTGAAATGTATCTATAACTGATACATTGCTGCGACAGATTTACCGAAGCACCAATCTAAGAAACGTTCATAACAAAACAAATGTCAGATTTGAAGCGGGTGATGAGATTTTCTATCTTTTACCAAATAGTTTTTACATTATATGACGGAATATTTCCGTCCGTAGTTACGATTGTTAAATCATTTTCAAGTGCTTGCGAAATTAAAATTCTATCAAATGGGTCATTATGTTTTACATTATCCTGAAACGGCAAATTTCGAATTCTGTTGAAATCATCAAGTGTAATCGGAAGTTTTCTAAATCCTGCTCGTCTGCACATCTCATCTATATTCATATACAGTATGAGTAAATTCCAATTTTTTCTTACTTTGTTTTATTGAAATCTCCCAAAATGAGGCATAACTGTAAAAACAAACATTAGATTCAATGATATCTTGAACGCTTTTCGACAATCGTTCATTCCCGAATAAATACCAAAGAATTGTATGAGTGTCGAGCAAGTACTTCATTACATATACTCTGCAAAATCTTCGAGAGGGTCATCAAAATCCGGAGACATATAAAAAGGTTCATTTTTCCAAACGCCAAAAAGAGACTTCTTTTCAGAAATAGCATCTTCTTCAGGAAATTTCAATTTTATCAGGCGGATAAAATCAACAACCTCACTTATTGCAGCATGAGGGAGCGTTGCAAGTTCTTTTTCTAAAACTGTATAAGGCATATATGGTCTCCTATACAATTCTCTAAAAATCTACCCAAGTTCTTAGAGATGCTCTATTATATGATAAATTCATCAAATTTTCTACATCTCGCATCAGATTTCTATTCCGTTTTCTTCGGAATAGAAATCGTCGTAAAATCTGAGTTGATAACCCGTTTTCCTATATCCGTGCCAGCGCCCCCATCGGATCCCACGGCTCAAGCTGTACGAGCGGCTGTTTTAAGGCGTCAAGCCATTTTTGTTCAACAAAGGTCTTTTCTACCATAATCTGATAGGTATACTCATCGAACCACGCATCGGACATCGAGAACATTCCCTTTTTGCCTGATTCATCACCCCACGAATTTTCTACCTGCCATTTAATCGGCTTTCCTGATTTATCCAGATCGACGCCGGTCAACACCATTGCGTGAGTAAGCAGGCTATCGCCGTAATCGAGCCGTTCCGCTTTTGTGAATTCAGGCAGTTCGCCAAGCGTTTTATCGTAGAGGTATACTTCGGTATCCATAATGCCTTCGGGGCGGCAGATATACGGCCCCATATCGCAGCCGAACCAGACTGGTTTACCGGCTTTAATCGATTCAATAGCCGCCGTTTTAAGCACGTCGATCGGCACATTGATGTAGTGAATGGGCTCCGCTTCTTTCACGGTACCGAGGAATTTTACCGTGTAGGCTCTGCCGTAAGGCTTATCCGCCGTCGGCGCATTGATTAAGCTGATTTTATTGTTTAAATCCCAGCCGACATATTCCTTAAAGAATTGCTGCGGGGTAATTTGCTCTGCTTTGTGAAACTTCTTATCCTTATCGCGGCATTCAAAGTCGAATACGCGCGGCGGTTCGCCGAGTGCCTTAACCAAAAAGCTGTATACATGCGAAAGATAGGTTTCTTTGTCTGCACGGAGCTCTTTGATAGACTTGCCGGCCTTGTGCCCGTCCCGCAACAGCTGCGCATATTTGCGGAGGCGATGGGTTAATTCGGCAACAAAAAAGCGCGTGTCGGAGGAATGGAAGGTTTCGGGCATCACATCCTTAGGCACGGCGCCGTATTTTTGCAGAATACCGGAGAACATATCCCACTGTCCTCCATCCTGAATAGGATTGGCCAGCAAATGCGCGAGTAACCGTCCTTCAAGCGGTTCGTCTAGGGTCTCTAGGATGCTTTCAAAAAAGTAATTGGATTTTTCGAGTTTATCCCAAAACAGCGTGTAGTTCTGGGAAAGCTCGAAGGTTTCCAAGTTGAGCTTTTTCATTATTTCTACACGGGCGGCATTTAGCGAAGCAAACATCCAGCAGCGTCCGCTCTTCTTTTGATTGGTAATTTCTCCGCGCTCTGTTTCGTGAGAAAAACAAAAATTGTGGCGGCGGCGGACATCATAGTTAAACGATGCGTCCTCGATGCCGCTCTTGGCGACAGCCCCTGCAATAATCGTATTCGACGGGTCTGCACGATAATCACTTTCAAACTTTTTTAAAAGTTCAGGTGAAATATTCATATATAACTCCTCTCGGTTTGATGTACCGTATGTAAACTGACGGTAATAATACATCGCATAGGCGATAAAATCAACCTTTTAGCAATGCAGCACATCGACTGCGCCGTATCCAGCCCAGCACTTTTGAAAAGAGCCAATGCAAATACAGGGCAACCGCATTATAAAATATTTGCAGCGGTTGCCTTCCTTCTGTGCGAAATTTTGCTTAAAATTTCGCACATTTTTCCAGCAAAGGGGGAAACGCATCAGGCAAAATAGATAAAAATCGCGGAAAAATTGAGACTGTGAGACCATTTGAACCATCTTCAACTGTTGTACATCCATGTACGTCAGTTGAAGGCGAGTTTTGGCAGAGCCAAAACATCGCTACTATATGAAACCACTGCCATCCTTGGCAGTTCTGGTCGAATAGTCTCAATTTTTCCGCGGGGGTGTTAAAAAAACGGCCTGATGCGTTTCCCCTGAATGCAGATATGCCGTATATTTTCAAAAGGAACGCATTATGGTATAATAAAAAGCGATATCAATGTATTTTAATATTGCTAATGAGGTTATACATGGGAAACATGAAGGTGCGGAGTACAACCGTTATTGCCGTCAGACGCAACGGGAAGGTTGCGATGGCAGGCGACGGACAAGTTACGATGGGGCAAACGGTAATGAAAGGCAATGCCCGCAAGGTCCGCAAGATTTATGACGGCAAAGTGATGACCGGTTTTGCCGGTGCAACGGCCGATGCCTTTACACTGCTCGAAAAGTTTGAAGGGCGGCTCAAGGAATACGGAGGCGACATTACCCGCGCTGCGGTCGAGCTTGCCAAAGAGTGGCGCACCAACAAAATACTGAAAAATCTTGAAGCGCTGCTGCTGGTCGCGGACGCAAAGACCATTTTACTGATTTCCGGAAACGGGGATGTCATTGAACCGCAGGAAGATGTGCTCGCAATCGGTTCGGGCGGCAATTATGCGTATGCAGCAGCGCTTGCCCTACTGCGCAACACGGACTTATCAGCCCGCGAAATTGCCGAAAAGAGCTTAAATATCGCCGGACAGATTTGCGTATACACCAACGAAAACGTACATATAGAGGAAATATAATGACAATCAACTTGGATGAACTCACCCCTCCGCACATTGTGGCGGAACTGGACAAATATATTATCGGGCAGACAAAGGCGAAAAAAGCTGTTGCCGTTGCTCTGCGGAATAGGACACGACGGCTCAAATTGAGCGAAGAGATCCGCGAAGAAATTGCGCCGAAGAATATTCTGATGATCGGGCCGACCGGCGTAGGTAAAACCGAGATTGCCCGCCGGCTTGCAAAACTTTCGGGAGCGCCGTTCCTTAAAGTAGAGGCGACAAAGTACACCGAAGTCGGCTATGTCGGCCGTGATGTCGAATCGATGATCCGCGACCTGATGGCTGTCGGTTACTCTATGGTAAAAAGCGAGATGCAGGAAACGCTGAAAGCACAGGCGGAAAAAAACACGGAAGAAATCCTCCTTGACCTTTTACTACCGGGCTCCAACAAAAAGAAGCGGGATCGGAAAGGAGGTTCTAAGCCGCTTTTAATCGCCGGATCGGAACATGATGCGGATGCTGAAAATAACAAAGAAATCCGAATAGAAGTTAGTTCGATAGAAGACAGCGGACAAGCCGAAGACGATATGCACGAAACGAGGGAAAAATTCCGCAAGATGCTGCGGGACGGCAAGTTTGAAGATAAAATGGTAGAAGTTTCCGTGCAGCAGTCCGGTATGCCGAGTTTTGAAATCTTTGCCGGTGGTTCCAGCATGGAAGATCTCGAAAGCGCGATGTCGAATATCAGCAGTATGCTGATGGGTGCCGGTAAAAACAAACGTAAAACGACCAGCGTAAAAGAAGCCCGTATGATCATTATGAACGATCAGCTCGATAAGCTCGTTGATCACGATAAAATCGTAGAGGAAGCCAAAGAGCGGGTTGAGCAAATGGGCATCATTTTCATCGACGAAATCGATAAAGTTGCTTCCAAAAGCGAGCGGAGCAGCGGCATCGACGTGTCCCGCGAAGGGGTACAGCGCGATATTCTTCCTATTGTAGAAGGCTCCAAAGTCAACACAAAGTTCGGCGTCGTCGATACCCGTCACATCCTATTCATCGCGGCGGGGGCTTTCAGCATTTCAAAACCGAGTGACCTTATTCCCGAATTTCAAGGACGCTTCCCGCTGCGGGTGGAACTGGAATCGCTCCATGCGGAAGACTTCAAGCGGATTTTGCTTGAACCTAAGAACGCATTGACCAAACAGTACAAAGCGCTGCTCGAAACCGAAGGGCTGACCGTCATCTTTAAGGATGAAGCAATCGACCGCATGAGCAACCTCGCAGCGGAGGTCAACTCGACAATGGAAAACATCGGCGCCCGCCGTCTCCACACGATTATGGAAATGTTGCTGGAGGATATTTCATTTAATGCAAGCGGCATGACGGAAAAAACCGTCGAAATAGACCGCGCGTACGTCGATGAGCGCTTGAAGGACATCGTACAGGATCAAGATTTATCCCGTTATATTCTGTAACGTTCCTCAAGGGAATTTTTATAATGCCGATATATGAGTATACGAATAGCTTAATAGAAATAGATAGGAGTTGAGATGCACATAAACAGTTTTCAAAAGACAGTTGATCTTTTACACCGTGCGCTTGATGTAAACGCCCTTCGCTATACCGTGTCGGCAAATAACCTTGCAAACTCGGAGATACCGGATTTCAAGCGGACATCAGTCAATTTTGAAACGGAGTTAAAACATGCGCTCGATTCCGAAAAACGGGCTGCCGGTCAATTTCAGTTAACGGTAACCAATCCGAATCATATTAAGTCGGACGGTGTTATCGACTATCGTTCGGTTTCTCCGCGCCGTGTGCTGGACTATACCACGACGGCAAAGGCAAACGGCAACAACGTAGATGCTGAAGAAGAAGCAATGACTATCCTCAAGATTCAGATGCAGTATCAGCTGTTAAGTCAGATGACCGGTTTTCAGTACAGCCAAGTACAGTCGGTGTTAAAATAAGGGGTATAGCAAACCTCTCAAAACTTCCGTTTTGAGAGGTTTACCTTAGATTTATTTGCGATGTTTTCAAGATAAGTCATTTTAACGTAAAAACTTATCTTGAAAACTCGTCGGGCATCTCTAAAAAGCTAACCGAGTTTTTAGAGATGCCCATAGGAGCAGTAAATGGGTATCTTCAGCAGTATCAACATAGCGGCGACCGGCATGAGCGCCGAACGGTTACGGACTGATGTTATTTCCGATAACATCGCCAATGCTTCCACCACCAGTTCACAGGAAGGCGGCTATTTCCGCCGCAGCCGCGTCGTTCTTGCGCAGAAAAATGACGGCATCGATTGGCGGCTTCCCTTTGTTTCTTCCGATATGGATAGAGGCGTCGGAACAGGGGTTCGTGTAACCGGTATCGAAAAAGATAACTCCGAACCGCGGCTTTCCTATGAACCCGACCATCCCCATGCAATACTTTCGGGGCCGAAAGCGGGTTACGTGGAATATCCGAATGTGAATATCGTAACGGAAATGGTTGACCTGATTTCTGCATCCCGCTCGTATGAAGCGAATGCGGCAGTTGTTCAGGGTTCAAAAGAAATGTTTCAGCGTGCGCTCGAGATCGGACGCTAACGAGATAAGGGGCACCTATGACTATTACCAATACGGCAACCTTGTATAAGGTTCCGGCTATTATGAAAAATCCGGCAATAGCGCCGATCGCCGTCGATAACTTCCGCAGCCGCATGGTTTCTGATACGGATTTAGTTGACACGGCAGTAAATAAAAAAGCAATGAGCTTTGAGCAAACCCTGCTCAAGGCCTTTGACGAAGTAAATGCAAAACAGCAGCGGACTGCGGAACTCGGACAACAGATGATTGTCGATCCGGAATCCGTAGATGTACACGATATTACCATCGCAATGGCGGAAGCCGGTATGTCGCTGAAAATTGCACAGACGCTGATAGACCGCGTCGTAAAAAGTTGGAATGATATTACCATAACCAGATAATGGAGCTGTTATAATTATTGTAGCAGGTTCGTTCAGTAAGGGGGAGGACACATGAACGAATGGTTTAAAAAAACATTAACGCAAATCAAAACACTGTGGAGTAAGTGGACGCTTATCCAAAAAGGCATACTGGCAGCCGTAGTTGTTGCAGCGATTGTCATTATCGTCTTGCTTACTTCATGGTCAGCTAAGCCCTCTCTTGTGCCGCTCATCGATACCCCGGTAACGGATGCAACGGTCAGAGAACGTATCATTCTAAGGCTCAACGAAGAGAATGTGAAAGCAACCGTTTCGCAATCGGGAGTTATTTCGGTGAATGACGAACAAACCGCTCGCCGGATGCGCGCCATCCTCTTGCGTGAAGACCTTATTCCGCAGAATACCGACCCGTGGGCTATTTTCGACGTAGAACGCTGGACACGCACGGACTTTGAACGCAATATCGACGTACGGCGCGCTGTTATCGAAGAAGTCCGCAAGCACATTAAAGCATTGGACGATGTAGATGACGCAAGTGTCGTAGTCAATATGCCGAAAGATAAGTTTTTTCAATCAGAGCAAAATCCCGTAACGGCAAGTATTATACTCTATCCGAAACCGGGCAGCGACATCAGTACAAACCGAAAAAAAATTGAAGGTATCCAAAAGGTCTTAAAATATGCCGTTGAAGGTTTGACCGATGACAATATCACTATTGCCGATAACAGCGGCAATATTCTCAATGATTTTGCAGGGATGAAGGACTTTGACCGCCTCTCCATTATCGAAAAACAACAGAAGATTATTGCAAAACTGGAAACGCAGTATGAAATCAAAATTCTTAATATTCTGCAAAAGACCTACGGCACCGATCGTGTCCGGGAACTCAGTATTAAGATCGATATGGATATGTCGGAAAAGACAGCCGAAACGGTAGAATTCCTGCCCTTCCAGCTGAGACCGGACAATCCTGAAACCCCGTACGATGAATCCGAGGTACGAGCTTCGGTAACCCGCTCTTCGGAAACGGCAACAACAACCTATCAGGGAACAGGCTTTAATCCTGAAGGCCCCGCCGGTGTGGAAGGACAAACAGCTCCTTCATATCGGGATACCAGTAATTTAACGGGATTGTCTACGCAGTCGATTGTAAGAACAAACGAAGAAATCGGCAGCCGGAGAACATCCGAGATTGTCAGCCCTGAAATGGGACGCCGTACCGTGTCGGTAAACATCGACGGGCAATGGCGCAAAAAGAAAGATGCAAACGGCAATCTCATCATTAAAGACGGACAGATTGAGCGTGAGTATATCCCGATTTCCGATGAAGAATTGCAGAAAGCCACACAGGCTGTGCAAGCCGCAATCGGATACAACGCACTGCGGAATGATTCAGTCAGCGTTCTTAACATCCAATTCGACCGCTTATCGGAATTTGAAAAAGAAGATGAGGCTTATTTTAGAGCGGTTCAGCGGCGGTTGATATTACTGGTCAGTTTAGCAGGCTTAGCGGTTCTCTTACTCCTCTTTATCATCTACCGTATTGCCACCCGCGAATTCGAACGCAGAAAGCGGCTTAGAGAAGAAGAACTTTTGCGGCAACATCAGCTTGAACGAGAAAAAGCGCTGTGGGAGGCTGAACAGGCCGGCATGGAAGTTTCAATGTCCGTAGAAGAGATGAAACGGCGAGAACTGTTGGAAAATGTGATAAACAATGCGCGTGAACATCCTGAAGATGTTGCATTGCTGCTGCGCACATGGTTGATGGAGGAATAGTATGGCAGTATCACCCGCAAAAGAAAAAGCGAATGCAGCAAACAGCAAAAAGCAGAAAGATATAAAATCGCTGAATGGGCGGCAAAAGGCGGCAATTTTCTTGGTTGCAGTCGGAGAAGAAATCTCCGCCAAAATCATGGAACAGATGCGCGAAGACGAGATTGAAAAACTCGTCTTCGAAATTGCCCGTACCGAAACGGTTGAATCCGAGCTGAAAGAAGCGGTATTACAAGAGTTCCAAGAACTCATGGCCGCCCAAAACTTTATTACGACCGGCGGTATCGACTATGCGCGCGGCTTATTAGAGAAATCTTTAGGCAGCCAAAAGGCGATTGAGGTTATCAACCGGCTCACCAGCTCGTTACAGGTACGACCTTTCGACTTTATCCGGCGTACCGATCCGGCGCACCTTTTAAACTTTATTCAGCAGGAACACCCGCAAACCATTGCGCTCATCCTTGCATATTTGGAACCGCAAAAAGCGTCGGTTATTTTGCAGAACCTGCCCGATGAAATTCAAAGCGACGTAGCCCGCCGTATCGCAACGATGGACAGAACATCGCCCGATGTTTTGCGTGAAGTTGAACGAGTACTCGAAAAGAAGCTTTCTACCCTCTCCAGCGAAGATTATACGGCGGCAGGCGGTGTCGAAAGCATCGTTGAAATACTCAACCTTGTAGACCGTTCTTCCGAAAAGTCGATTATCGAATCGCTTGAAGACCAAGACCCTGACCTTGCGGAAGAGATCAAGAAACGGATGTTCGTATTCGAAGATATCGTTATGCTCGACGACCGTTCTATTCAGAAGGTGCTGCGTGAGGTTAACAGTGAAGAGCTTGCAAAAGCGCTCAAGATTGTCGATACCGAAGTACAGGACAAGATATTCAGAAATATGTCAAAACGCGCGGCAAGCATGTTAAAAGAAGAAATGGAATACATGGGACCGACCCGTTTGAAAGACGTCGAAGAGGCACAGCAGAAGATTGTTTCGATTATCCGGCACTTGGAGGACAACGGCGATATCGTTATTGCACGTTCCGACGAAGACGAGATGATTGTCTAACCCGGGCAGCGTAGTCAAATCGGCAAAAGGAGATTCTGAAAGTGGCTAAAAATATTTTTCGTGATTTTGAAGTTAAAAAGCTCAACGGCGATATGGTGCTGGCATTAGCGAAAACCTTTGAACCGGAAACAACTACCGAAGTGGTAGAAGCAGTTCCGGTTCCTGAGGGGCCGACGCTTGAGGATCTCAAAAACGAAGCGGAAGAATTTAAGCGTCAATGGGAAATCGAAAAAGAACAGCTCATTGCCGACGCTCACCGCGAAGCCGATGAAATTATCGAAAACGCAAAGAAAACCGCTTTTGAAGAAGCAAAGCGGCAGATGGATGTGTCCCAAATCGACGCGCAAAAAGCCCGTGAACAAGCCCAAGAAATAGTCAGCGATGCGGAAAAAAGAGCTGCAGACATTGTCGATAAAGCTGAACAAACCGAAGCGGCTACACAAAAGAAAGCTTTTACCGAAGGTTTCGATGCCGGACGGGAAGCGGGATTTAAAGAAGGAAAAGTCGAAGTAACCCGTTTGATAGAACGCCTCCATACGATGATCGAACGCACAATGGATAAACGCGAGGAGATTTTAGCGCAGACGGAACAGCAGATTGTCGACCTTGTACTGCTGATGACCCGCAAGATTGTAAAAGTAATCTCAGAAAATCAGCGGAATGTCGTAACATCGAATATTATCCATGCGCTGCGCAAGGTAAAGGGACGTGCCGATGTCATTATACGGGTAAACCTTGCCGATGTCGGTTTAACGAGCGAGCATACCAAAGACTTCTTGGCAGCGGCAGAAAATATCAAAAATATCACCGTTGTGGAGGATTTATCGGTCGATGCGGGCGGCTGTATCATCGAAACCGACTTCGGTTCGGTAGATGCACGTATCGCCTCTCAGCTGCATGAGCTTGAGCAACGCATCCTCGAAATATCTCCGATAAGGACACGCGCGGCTTCCTCCGACGGGTCTTCAAATCGAAAGTAGCCTATGACGTCGATTTTTGATAAATACCTTGACGCGGTTTCCGAAACGGAACCCATTAAACGTACCGGTGTCGTCAGCCGTGTACAAGGGCTTCTTATCGAAAGCCGCGGCCCGCAAGCCTCTGTCGGGGAATTATGCAGAATCAATCTAAGAGATAACACAGAAAGTATCATCGCCGAGGTTATCGGTTTAAACGGCTCAACCGTACAGCTGATGGCCTACGAAGATATACAGGGTGTAGAAATCGGCTGTGATGTTATTGCAAGCGGGGTGATGCTTTCCGTACCGGTCGGGTCGGTGCTGCTCGGCCGCGTCGTCGATTCACTCGGAAGGGCGGCGGACGGCAAACAGGAACCCTACGCTCCCCTGCACTACCCCATCCTTGCTTCACCGCCTGATCCGCTGGAACGGCGTCCCATTAAAGAACGCATCGTAACGGGTATCCGCGCTATCGACGCACTCCTTGCCATCGGCAGAGGGCAGCGTATCGGCATCTTCGCCGGTTCCGGTATCGGTAAATCAACCTTGATGGGCATGATTGCGCGGAATACGAGCGCCGACGTCAATGTCATTGCACTCATCGGCGAACGCGGCCGCGAGGTAAACGACTTCTTGGAACACGACCTCGGCCCGGAAGGTTTAAAACATTCGGTTGTGGTAACCGCTACATCGAATACTACCCCGCTCGCCCGTATCCGCGGCGCATATACGGCAACGGCAATCGCCGAGTATTTCCGCGACCAAGGAAAGGATGTAATGCTCCTTTTCGATTCGGTTACCCGCTTTGCCAAGGCTCAACGCGAAATCAGCCTCGCTATCGGGGAACCGCCGGCAACCCGCGGCTACACTCCAAGTGTCTTTGAAACATTGCCTAAATTGCTTGAGCGGAGCGGAACATCCGCAAAAGGTTCGATTACCGGCTTTTATACCGTACTCGTTGACGGCGACGACATGGACGAGCCGATCTCAGATGCGGTGCGCGGTATATTGGACGGACATATTCTACTCAACCGGAAACTTGCCCAGCGCGGACACTACCCTGCCATCGATATACTCGGCAGTATTTCCCGTTTGGCAAACCGCGTTTCAGGGGAATGCAGTAAAAAAGCAGCACAGTATATGCGTAAATTGATGGCAGTCTATGCCGATGCCGAAGATATGATTCAGGTCGGCGCATACCAAAAAGGCAGCAATCCCGCCATCGACGAGGCGATCGCACACCATGATAAAATCGAAACTTTTTTACAGCAAGAGGTAAACGATCCCGCGCCGATTGAAAAAACACTGGAACAACTCAGCGCCATTACCCATATCGACATACCGAATGAAGAAAGTTTCCAAGCGGGTGCAGGCGCAGCAAAAAAATACTTGATGCCGTCGGAAGCCGCCGATTTATACAAAGCAGAAATTGAAAAACCGGCCGCGGAGCATACGGAAGGCTAATTCCGTATGAAAAAATTTCAATTTACCCTGCAAAAGCTCTTGGATATCCGTGCCTTCCGCGAAAAAGAAGCGGAAACCAACCTCGGACGTGCCGTTGCCGCCCGCGAAGCGATTGTGTTGCGCCTTGCCGAAATTGCACAAGAAGAAGTAAAAACGCGCCGGTCGTTATGGAGCAGCCTTAAAACTCCTGGAGAGCTGTCTTTACACGAAAACTATTTAACACGCCTTCATACTGAACGCGAAAAGCAGGAAAAAGCACTCGTGGAAGCGGAGCTTGTAGTCGAAGAAATGCGGAAAATCTATATCAAAGCACATCAAGAACGGCTCATCGTATCAAAACTGCGGGAGCGGAAAGAAGCCGAATGGAAAGCTGAGGGGCTAAAACAGCAAGATGCAATTCTTGACGACATCGTCAACGCCCGTGAATATAGAAAAAGTCAGAATATACTTTAAATTGCTTCACTACATTGATTTTTTGTAGAAATCCACTATCGAACGGCCATAAGCGCGTTGATCAACGCGCGTTAATGACAAGATTTGATCGGGCAGCTCTTTTTCTTTGGGACGATGTATCAGTGCAAGCCCTCCCACGGCTAGAATCGGCTTTTCGGCGATTGTATGCAGTAAATCATAATGAAACTGATACGGAAAAGGGGGATCAAGATAGATAATATCAAAGATATGTTTAGAGCGCTGAAGGTAAAGCTCCACCGGCATACATTTACACTCAAGTTTTTTATCTGCAAGCGCGGCATTCTTTAACAAAATGGGGAATTTATCCTTATCTTTTTCCACCAATACGACAGGATAGGCTCCCCGTGAATAGGCTTCAAGTCCGCACATACCCGATCCGGTAAAGAGGTCTAAAAAAGACTTGCCTTCCAAATCACCTAAAATCGCAAAAAGAGATTCCCTCATTCTATCCATTGCCGGCCGGATAATCCCCTTAGGGCATTGAACTTGCCGGTTTTTTAGTGTTCCGCCTGTTATTCGCATATCGGTATATTTAAATACAAAGAAGCTGACTTAACTCGTTTTGAGAAACAATCTGATATGCATCAAGATTCTTATCGCTTTCTTGAATCCGTTTTTCTATTCGATCTTTCACATCGCTATGCAGCTTATAATAAGCACTTAGATCGGTGCCGGAAACAGGCAAAGTAATCTGTTTTTCGATCGTTTTAGCGGCGAATGCTTTTAAGAGTAATAAATAATCCGTTTCACACGAATAGAGACTCTGCATAATTGGGAGATATTCGGGTAAATGCGAAAGATTCTGTACTTCGCCAAATAAGGTTTGTAATGTATCTGATACAAAAGATATATCGGCAAGCATTTTATCTAAAAACATATTCTCTGACAGTTCAAGCGAAAGCCCTTCGGTGGTAATACTGACTATTTTTGCAAGTTGATAGAGATTATCATGAAATGCGGTATTTTTAAGCATAGAACTCCTCCCTTTCTACGTTTTGAGTATCGGCATTTTTTTAACAACAATGAGTTTTACCTCAAGCAGGCAATTAGCTTGTAATTTTTTATGCAATGTGGCAGTATGGTATATATGATTTTCAATGATAAACTCCAAATGGGAATAGACGTCGGCTCCACAACCGTAAAAACGGTCATTCTTGCAGCTGACGGTTCCATAGTATATAGCCGTTATGAACGGCATCGCGCAGATATTCGCAAAACGATTATCGTGGTGGTAACGGAAGCATTGGATGCTGCCGCAAAAATATACGGCGACCATGCTCAGCTGCAAGTACAGGTAACCGGTTCCGGCGGTTTGGCTGTTTCAAAATGGCTCTCCGTACCGTTCGTTCAGGAGGTTGTCGCCGCGGCCGTCGCTGTGCAGGCAAAGATTCCGCAAACCGATGTCGCCATCGAGTTGGGCGGCGAAGATGCCAAAATTACCTACTTCGGCCATTCGGTTGAACAGCGTATGAACGGCACCTGCGCAGGCGGTACGGGCGCCTTTATCGACCAAATGGCGGCGCTTCTCGAAACCGATGCGACGGGGTTAAATGAACTTGCCAAAAATGCAACAACCATTTATCCCATTGCCGCCCGCTGCGGTGTCTTTGCAAAAACCGACGTTCAGCCGCTTATCAACGAAGGAGCACGGCGGGAAGATATTGCCGCAAGTATTTTTCAGGCGGTTGTCAGCCAAACAATTTCCGGTCTTGCGTGTGGCAAGCCTATCCGCGGGCGCTGTGCCTTCTTGGGCGGCCCCTTACACTTCCTTGACCAACTGCGGCAACGGTTTATCGAGACACTGAAGCTTGCGAACGACGAAATCATTGTGCCGGAAAACTCCGAACTCTTTGTCGCGCTCGGCGCAGCGCTCAGCGCCGGTTCCAATCAATCGCTGAGGGCATCGCCCCACAGGGCTGTCAACAACGGCTCCGAAACGGCGGAAATTTCCTGCACAGCGCCGACGCAGACCCAACTGTTACGCACGGGGTTTCGCGCTCAGCCTGCTGCAACCCCTAAAATCACCAATACAACGATGTTTATCAATCCCGCCGCGTTGACCGTAGAAGTACTGCGGGATAAGCTCGGCTCCCTCGCCGATGCGGAAATGCAGGAAGTCCAGCGGCTTCCGCCCCTCTTTGAAAATGATGCGGCGCTTGCAGAGTTCCGCGAACGGCACGGGCGAGAACGAGCGGAAACCGCCCCGCTTGAAGCAGCAACGGGACCCGTGTTCCTCGGTATGGATGCCGGCTCAACAACGACGAAGGCCGTGCTTATCGACCAAGAAGGACGAATCCTCTGGCAGTTCTACGAATCGAATGCAGGCAATCCCGTCAATCTTGCGGTAACCATGCTGCAATCCCTCTATAAACAAATTCCGAGCGGAGCGCATATTGCCCGCTCTTTATCCACCGGCTACGGTGAAGGACTCTTCCAAGCAGCCTTCGGTGTAGATGCGGGAGAAGTTGAAACCATCGCACATCACCGTGCAGCCGATTTTTTCCTGCCCGGCGTGGAATTTTTGCTCGACATCGGCGGACAGGATATGAAGTGCATCCGCATGAAAGATCGCTGCATCAGTTCCATCCAATTAAACGAAGCCTGTTCTTCGGGATGCGGCAGCTTTTTGGATAACTTTGCCCGGTCGCTCGGTATGGCGGTTACAGACTTTTCAACCCAAGCGCTCCTCGCACCGAAACCTATCGACCTCGGAAGCCGCTGTACGGTCTTTATGAACAGCCGCGTTAAACAGGCGCAAAAGGAAGGCGCGTCCGTCGGCGATATTTCGGCGGGACTTTCGTATTCGGTTATCAAAAATGCCCTTTTTAAGGTTATCAAACTGAGAAATACCGCCGCTATCGGTGAAAAGGTCATCGTTCAAGGAGGTACGTTCCACAACGATGCGGTATTACGCGCCTTCGAGCTGATTACCGGCAGAGAAGCGGTGCGCCCCGATATCAGCGGCTTGATGGGTGCATTCGGTGCCGCGCTCCTTGCCCGCGATCAATGGATTGAGCAAGGGGCAGACATACAGGTTAAGTCGGATATCTTACCGGCGGAAGGGCTTGATGCATTAACCGTCAAGCTCGATCTTTCCCGCTGCGGTAAATGTGCCAACAACTGCCTTTTAACCGTCAACCGGTTCAATACACCCGCGGCAGGCACCCGTATTTTTATTACGGGAAACCGATGTGAACGCGGTGCCGAAATAGCGGAAACGGAAAATACTCAAGCAAAAGAATCGCTGCTAAAATTCGGTAAAAAGAAACAGGATAGCGGCATTCCCAATCTCTTCGAATGGAAATACAAACGCGTATTTTCATATAAGCCGCTGCCGGAAGCCGAAGCGGAACGCGGCACCATCGGTATTCCGCGGGTACTCAACCTCTACGAAAACTATCCGTTCTGGTTCACACTTTTTACCAAGCTGAAATTTTCGGTAAAATTGTCTCCGCGTTCATCCCGTACACTCTATGAACTGGGATTGGAATCCATCCCGTCGGAATCGGTATGTTATCCCGGCAAAATTTCCCACGGACATATCGAAGCGCTTTTAAAAGCAGGCGTTACGACGATTTTCTATCCCTGTATCCCCTACGAATTGAAAGAAGACCCTAAGGCAAACAACCATTTCAACTGTCCCGTCGTAACGAGCTATCCCGAAGTGCTCAAAAACAACATCGATGCGTTACGGCAGGATGAACATATCCGGTTCCTTAACCCGTTCTTGCCGCTCTATAACGAAAAACGGCTCGGCGAGCGGCTCCATGAAGAACTCAATAAATACTGGGATATTCCGCTTGCCGAAATCCGTGCTGCCGTGCGGAAGGCGAAAGAGGAAGCGGAAGAGGTAAAAAAAGAGACCCAGTTCCAAGGAGAGGCGGCGCTCCGAAAAATAAAAGAACAGGGGCTTATCGGTATTGTACTTGCCGGGCGGCCGTATCATCTTGATCCGGAAATTAACCATGGAATTCCCGAACTGTTGACGGGCTTGGGACTCGCCGTATTAACCGAGGATTCCGTTGCGCATTTAGGTAAACTCCCCCGCCCGCTTCGGGTTGTAGACCAGTGGGTGTATCACAACCGCTTGTACCGCGCCGCCGAATTTACCGCACGGCAAGATAACCTTGCGTTTATTCAGCTTACCAGCTTCGGCTGCGGTTTGGATGCGGTTACTGCGGATCAAGTGCAGGAAATTACCGAAGCGCATGGGAAAATGTATACCTTGCTCAAAATCGACGAAGGTTCCAACCTCGGCGCAGTGCGCATCCGTATCCGCAGTCTTATGGCGGCTATCCGTGAACGCAGTAAAGGCGCTTCCGTCAAGGCGCAGGGATACCGCGGCTTTAAGCACGTAGAATTTACCGAAGAGATGAGTAAACGGTATACCGTCCTCGCTCCACAGATGGCGCCCATTCACTTTGATTTGTTGGAAGCAGCCTTTCAACATTCGGGCTTTAATCTCGTCATATTGCCGGATACCGATCCTCAGGCAATCGACTGCGGATTACGATACGTCAATAATGATGCCTGCTATCCGGCGATCATCGTTGCGGGACAGATGATTTCGGCGCTGCAATCGGGTAAATACGATCTGAATGCGACGGCGCTCA